>NZ_JAUBQE010000098.1:0-4568 GCF_036701115.1 Microcoleus sp. Pol1C5
AACGCCTAACGGCATCACAGGTTCAGGAAGTGCTCAACGCCTGGCGACATCACAGGTTCAGGAAGTGCTCAACGCCTGGCGACATCAAAGGGTGGCTCCTAATTTGCGGGTAGTATGCAGCGCAGATTTCGGAGCCGCTTCAATTATATAATTGCCAGCGCGATCGCACTGCGTGCATTTTCCAAAATTGCCCGGGCGGCGTCAAATGTTGTCGTTTTTAGCTTCCTCAAAATGAATCCTTACTTGAGTATCGGGATTGCTGCATTTTTGAAGCATTTCGATAGCTTCTTTGACCGTAACCAAAGGTCCTTGTAGCTGTTTCCGTCGCTGCCAAGTGCGCTTATGATGACAGGAAGCACAAACAGCTTGAACATCTAAATGATTGATAGCCGCATAACCAAGATAATGATCGTATTCATGTACTCGATCGTTTCCAACGTGTCCACAGTCGTTACATGATATAAATCGAGCGTGAGGCAAAATACCTCGCTTGACTGCATTGTTTACAAGCTTTCGAGCTTGTTTTTTATCTCCATCCCTCCGAAATTGAACGTCATAATAATGTTGAGTGCCTTTGTCACAATTATTACACCGAGAGTTTTTTCCATCTGTCTTGTTGCCCGCATTATTGCCAAAAAGGTCTCGATGTATATTTTTTTTACAAAGGTAACACCATTTCAAGTCCGAACATACGCTTTGCAGGCATTGCTCAACAGGAATCCCAACTGTGGTAGTAGCCACTTTTACGTTTTTTGGAATTTCTGAATCCTTTAGTCTAATTTCAATTTTTTTGTCCATAATGCCTCCTAAATTATTCCAAAACTTCCGCGTCTAAAATCTTTACCGAGGGTTTAAACGTTTCCTCTCACAGGCTATAAATCTATAAACTTTTGTTCAGCGTCCTCAAGTAACTGCGAACTGTTGAACGAGACACGCCAACAATCTTTGCTATCTGGTTGTTATTCATACCTTGAGCTTTCATTTGACCAATTTGCGCCCGTCGTGCGTCCCGTGCGCCACTCGTTGAAAGATGTGCGTGACCAACAATTCGCATAGGTGTATCAGCTTTCTTGAGGCGGTTATATATACAAGTGGGGCTAACCTCAAAAAAATCAGCTAACTGGTGAATGGTTTTTCCCTGTTCGTACAATGCGCGTAATTTATCACTCATTTTTTTACAACTCCTGCTAAACCAGCAAATCTCTAATCTCATCTGCCATATCCCGATCGCCCTTATCAATTCTCGCGATCGCCCTTTCCACCATCTCCGGCGAAAACTCTGCCGCAATTTCCCGGAGCCGGCGCGGTTCGCAAAATGCCGCCGATAAATCTTGAGCTAAATTTCTTTCTGCCATCCAGTCCGAAAATTTAGCCTTGTCCTCGGTTCCCAAAAATTCTGCTGCCCGGTCGATCAGTTCTGGCGAGTAAACCCGGTACAGGTGATCGATCTCGCTCGGATCGTCAGAACTTCCCGTAAGTATCTGGATCGATTCGATAACGTGCCCGACCTCTGCCGGAATTTCCACAGCTAACAATTTTGTGATTTTTTTTTGTTCGGCGTCGGTGAGGGTTCCCCAAACTTTTTTGCGATCGGCGGCACCGACGGCACAAACTTCTTTGAGAATTCCCTGAACCTGTTTTGCAAAATAAGCACTTTCTTCCGAAAGAGCTTTGTGCAGATATTCTAAAAGTTCAGTTTCATTCTCGTTAAGCGCTGAACTGTCATCACTGTCATCAACTGTCATCAAACTGTCATCAACCTCTATTCGTTGCGGAGCGGGGGTTTCAGCTTCAACTGTCATCAAATGACAAAACTGTATATCTTCTAAATTTTTAGAATTTGTTACGGGTTGTAAATCAGACTCGTCAATAAGGGCCGCAGAAAAGTTTTCCGCGCGAGAGTCAAAATTTTCTGAGACATATACTTTTGTCATTTGATGACAGTTCTCAGTCAAAGCCTTGCTGTTACTGGGTTTAGAACTGTCATCAACTTGATGACAGTTGATGACAGTTGATGACAGTTGCCCGTTAAGAGTAAAAATTTTCTTGTTTCGGATTTCCTCAAAACTTCCAAAACCTGCGGCGGCAATTTCTCTCAAAAGTTTTGCGGCTGTCGAAGTCGTAAGTTTTTTACCTTCAACCGGGATTCTTTGAAATCTCGATCGGCACAAATCGCGGGTAGAAATTTGACCGCCCGACTGCTGGATAAATTTGAGGATATCCAGCAGCAAACCTTCTAGCGGCTGTTGCTGAGCACTTTTAGATTGGAGCAGCAGGAATTGAGAACAGTAAAACTGAGAGAGCCGGACGGCTTTGTGCATCGTTTCGGGAGTTACCCGCGTCGGCAGTTCTGCTGCGTTGAGATTTTCCAGGCAGTGCAGCACGATCGCAAACCGGGCAACGTAACTGTTTTGCTTGCCAAGCCAGTAGGCATAACCGGGGTTGTCGTAAAGATTTTTTCGGTAAAGTCTCTTTAACTGTTCCCAATAACTTACATAGACCTTTTTAGTTTCGGGGGGAAGCGTTAGCAAGGTTTCCGAGTATCGTTGCAACTTCTCGATCGTCCCTCTCATGGTGTCATAGACGTTTACTTGAACGTCTGACCATTTATCAAAATCATCAGGAAGAGAGGCAACTGTCGGCAGAAATCGTGAAACCATCCCGTCGGGGTCTGTAGCAGTGTTAAACACTCTGCGGGCGACTTCTGGTTGAATGGTGCCGGTGAGGTTTAAAGTCTGCGACCTAAAAAAATAAGAAGCCTGTAAATCCACGCGGTCAACACCTCCGCGAAGCGGCCCGTTCCAGGCGTTGAGTAAAAATTGACGCTGCCCGCCCTTCCCGCCAGTAAACTGATCGAGCTTGTCAAATACTCCCGACAGTTCATCGTTTATCAGCAGGCAGCCGTGGTGAGGCTCTTGATCGGCAATGCGTTTGGTTAGTGCTTGGGCAGATGCTTCGTCAAACAGCCATTTTTTAGGCTTGCAATACTTCTCGTGATAAATGGCAGGATTTTCGTCGCTATCAACTTTTTCAGCCTTCTCCTCTTTCGCCATAACCTTCCAAGCGTCCTCTAACTGAGTTAATTCAATCAGCGCTTGGTTTAATCTTTCTAGCTCGGCGTCCTGCATTTCCTGTAAAAATTCCAGCAAAGTTTTCTGAGTTGCCGACTTTCCGCTACTGGGGGGACCGACATCGGCGCAATAGAAAATAGGATATTCCAACCACGAATCTTTAGGCCGCGCGCCCTTCTTCACTTCGATAGCAACCCGGCTGCCCAATGTTGCCCCAATAACGGGTAACAAGGTTTGGAGAATGCGAACTGGATCTACGCGATCGCTCTCGGCTTTAGAAAGCAGTGCAGTAGCAAGAGTGCGCGGGAAATACTCGTGCAGGTTGATTAAGGTTTTTTCTATTTGATAGAGGCGCTGGAAATTTTCCCGAGACTCGATCAGGGCCCAGTCTAAATCTTGTTCTGCCTGCCGCACTGCCAGCAGTTCCCGCACGTCTTTAGGAGATAAGCCAATTTGCTTGGCCGCCGCAGTTGCCTTAATAATTTCGTTTGTCGGCGACAGATCTTCGCCCAGCAGTTTATCGACGCGATCGATAATTTCCTCAGCATCTACGGGCGAAGGTTCGGCATAGTTCGCAGCCGCCGGGTGCTTCAAAATATTGGAATTTTGGGTATTGGATTTTAAATTTTGGGCAGGAGTTTTGCGATCAAGTATCTGTACGCCAACTTTACCCGCGAGTTCGCGCACTACCTCGGCGAAATCTTTCCCGGTCGGGGAACCGCTGCCGCCTTTTATTTGGTGGAGGAACTGAACAGGTCCGCCGCCGACACCGCAGCCGAAACATTTAAAAAGGTTGGTGTCAGGGTCGATCGTAAAGCTGCCCGTTTTCTCCTCGTGGAAAGGGCAAAGACCTTTTAGATTGGTGCCGCTGCGTTTCAAGTTTGGAATGTAGCTGCCGTAAAAATCCCCTGCGTCGATTCTGGGTAAAATGTCGGACTCTAAAACCTCAACTAGATTTTTCTCGATATCTATATATATAGAGTTTTTTTCGAGTGACTTTTTCGGCAACTCTACCGATGGTGACACTTCCCGCATCAGTTCGAGAATAAATTCTGGAGCCTCTGCAATTTCCCCAGAGTTTTTCCAAAAGTAGGGCTTACCCGTCCCCGGATGGATCGAGGGGGGAAGCGTTGAGCACTGGTTCCAGCGAAGCTCCAACTTTTCCCCGTTCTCTAGCTCAATTTTTTGCTGCTTCAGCCCTTCCCACTTTTCGGGCCCCACCGACAGCAGTATTTGAAAATGTCCCTCCCTGCCTGATGTCCACCGCTTCGTCGTTGGCGGCAACTGTCCGCCGCTGAGTTCTTTATATTTTTGCAGCGCCAGAGGACCGTCAAAATCTACTGCCATAATTCCTCCAGACAGCGGCCCGCTAACTAAACTCACCCCCGTCCACTTGCACGGCTTGCCCTCGGCGTTGGTCGAATTGGCGATCGCGTTTATCAAGGTTTCGCGATCGAGTTTCGCTTTATTCCAGTGCGGCCAGAAGTTTTGTTTGCC
>NZ_JAUBQE010000098.1:4668-10965 GCF_036701115.1 Microcoleus sp. Pol1C5
AAAACCGCTGCCTACCAGCGCAAGATTGAAGCGCTGTATGCCGACGAAGCCGCAAGCAAATTCAAGCGGGAATACTTTCCCGCAGATCCGTTCGACGACGGAATTCTGGTAGACGCCGCCTGGTTGGATATTGCGGATCTAGCTGCAATCTATAAAGCTGCTAAAACTTTGGAAAACCAAGGCAACGAAGCGTTTGTGAAGTGTTTGATTTTGTCTCGCGAACACGCGCACTTGTCTCCGCTGGTGCGCGTCAATCCTTTATTTGTGGACGCCAACAGGCAGCGCAAAATAGAGGTTTGCAGTTTGCTGTGGAGTTTTTATTGGGGCGATTGCGGAGAATTTGCAGAAAAGAGAGCGGAAATTTTAGAGATGAAAGATCCGCAGTTGGCAGAATATTTGCAGCAAGCCGAGGAAGCACTAAATCTGACGGCGGCAGAAATGGAGGTGATTGTAAATGCCGAGAATAAATAGACGCAACAGCTATTTGCTGCACTTGTCGTCAGTTTCGTTTGTGCCTGCAGATATCGTGTCGATTCACTGGCACAAGCAGCAAGAATTTTCTAAAAAAGTGGTAACTCAAGTTCGGACGCGGTACGAAACTTTTATTTTCGAGGCCGACTCTCCTAATTACGCCCAAGATATGGAGCTTTTGTTGAAAGCGCTCAACCTTACTGAAAGATTGGAGGTGATGGCCAATGCCGAAGTTTAGATTTTCAACTGTCGATCGCTGTAGTGGATTTACCAGAAAGCAGAAGCAGGAAATTACCCATTTTGCTTTTGACACGCAAGAAGTAACCGCTTGGACAGTTCACTCGTTAGGTGATGACACCACTAATTTAGAGCTGTGGTTAAAAGGGGTTTCTGAGCCGCTGTCTATTAATGAAGAAATTGTCGGAACCCCAAGCTTTCAATCTATATTGACCCTTCTTGCTTCTGAGTTTCCCGAAATAGACAATCTCAAATTTCCAGAAGTTTAGACACTAAAATGCCCTGCGGTGCGACAACACCCAGGGCAGATCGCCATTACCAACACCGTGAGGCAAAGAACGATATGACTAATATATCAACAATTGTGCGCCCTGTTGCAATATTTCCGGGCTTGACAGAATTTCCAGACGAATTTGACCCGATTGAACTGCTTTGGCTGGTGCAGCGCAAATACGAAATAACTGCCGAACAATTTGCTCACGCATTTGGGGTTGAGCCTGACACCGTTTATCATTGGAGTTCTACTCACAAGTGCTCGCGCTTAGCTCGGATACGCGCCGCCACTCTCAAGCGTGATTGGGGATTTTAACTTCAGTTTCACAATCAGGATTTTATCCATTTACCCCTCCCAGCGAGGGGTTTATTGTTGGTGTTAATCGGGTGTAACTCAATTGTTACTGCGTTTGTTTTTCAATACGCCAACACCCGCATACTAACCAATTACTACTCAAGTTACATCAGAAAAATGTGAAATCAGCTATTGGAGGGGTTTACAGGTCTAGAAAAGAGGTTTTAGAGAATTTGCAGATTTCGTCCACAACTTTGGTCAATTACTGCAAGTTTCTCACCGAAGTTACACCGGATGAATTTCAGCACAAGAAATTCGAGAGTATGTACAGCCCTGAAAGTTACGCAGCATTGCAAAAAATCCGGCAACTATTTCTAGATGGATGGAGCCGGGAACAAGTCAAAACAAAATTACTGAACGAAGGACTCTAAAAATGAACACAGAAAAACTCGCCAACGATTTAAACGTCACCCCTGGACGCATTAACAGTATTTCTAAAGCGCTGTACAAACAGGAAAAGTCGAGTTTCACGCCAGAGGAAGTCCAAGAAATTTCTGGCGTCGTGGCGTACATGAAGGATCGGCAAGAAAGATCGATCGCCAAAGCTGCCATTGCATACCGTGAAGGAGTTACGGCTCAAGTTCGAGCTAACCCCCGTGAGAATGCACCCCAAAATGCGATCGTTACCACTGGCAAAGAATTAGGAAACCTCAATATCGCTCAGGAAGATTTGGCAATCGCTCAGCGCCGCGCCATACTTCGGGCTGTCGGTATTCGTGAAGCCGAAAACAATATGCTCGCTCAACTTCTAAATGGTGGTTTTTCGGCTGATGACTTGCCCGAAGAAGTAGCAGAAATCGTAAACGCTTCTGTAAGCCGTGTTTACGATGCCGGCTTGGGAAACTTCGAGCGCACCGGCGGATACTTGCCGGCGATGGTGGGTTCCGGTGCGATGCTGCTGTCTGCTGCGGTGGAAAACGAAGCAGCGTAAATTTATCCGATCGGCTGCTGGTACTCCTAATTTTGTCAGCAGCCCAAAACCCAAAAATCGAGGAAAACCAAATGCTCGAATTTCTAAAAGTGCTGTGGCAATCTCTCCGCCAGCCGATTTCCAACAACGTCCCCCTTCATGTGTTGGTGGGGTACTAATGCAGCAGGAAAAATATCAGCAACAGCCAATTTGCCTGGAATCACCAGGGCCGATACTTTTTACCACCCGCCCGCAGCAGCAACCCTCGAATCAAAAAGCGTCTTTAGTTTTTGGCGGCTCGCTGTTAGTTGTGGGATTAATTAGCGGAATCGCGATTGGCAGCTTCACGGCAGACCGCAAAGTGGTTAAAGCGCAAGAAGCTTTGAAGCTCGAACAATTGCAAAGGGCGGCGACTTTGCAACAAGTCGAAAAAATGTGTTCTGAAATCTTAGGAAGGTAAATAATGATCGGAAAATTTTTTCAGGCGCTAATACACCCAATTGGGGAGCAAGATGTCAAATATTGGCACGACGGATATTTTATTCGCGTCTTTAAAGAACAGCACGGCTACGGGTGGCAAGTTTATCGCAACGATAAATTTACTTTTCGAGACGGTCAATTTGTTGATTTGATAGACGGCGGATTGTGCGAATTTCAAAATGACGCCTACACTTCAGCCGAAGAATATATCGAAAATGTTCTATATTCTAGGACTAATTATGGCAGATGATTTTTTCACTGCAATGCTTGCGGGCGACGCTCAAAAAACTTTCGACGCCGAATTGAATGTCGGAAGTTCTAACGCAGATCGCCTCCTGGCAAGTTTAGGAGTTCCCACGGGACGGCTGACTGATGAAAGCGTAGCGGCTTTTGAAAAAACTGCCGAGAATGAAGTCGCCCAACTTGCGCTGCAGCGCAAACTTACAGCAGCAGCCAAAACTTACACGAACGCGATCGCCAAAATTGCCGAAGAAGAAAACAAGCGCCGCGAGCTGGGAATTTTAACCCAGCAAAAACTTAACGAACTGAAGGCAGAAGCAGCAATTGCTTGGGCAAAATACCAGAGTCAGACTCAAGTATTGATGGTTCAAACCAAAAATTCTGTCAGCTTGCTCGGATACAAAACTCAGCAAGAAATGCTTTACCAAAATAAAGTGCATTTGCTCAAACAAGAGCAAGAGCGCGAAAGGTACGCCGCCCGATACCAGCAGGCAGAAGCGAGGCATCAAACGTGGCTGCAAAACTTGCGGGAAAAAATCCAGAACGCGATCGCCGGCATCAACCAGCAGTCACAGTTGCCGCAGGGGCAAACTCAAAAAGTTTTCGGAATTTTTGACGGGAAGAAGCAGAGGACATGAATATTAAAATTTTACTTTTTTTGGGCTGGTTAGCTGCGGGGTGGAATGCCACGCAGTTGTTAGCCCTTTTTGTTAAATATTCGCCAGCAATTCAGCTTGGTGTATTGTTTGCACTTTTGGGATTTGCTGCGATCGCCTCGGTGGTTGCTTGGTTTGCTCCATCGACCCGCCCGTGGCTGGCATTAATTTCTGTGGTTATTGGGCTAGGGGGTTTGGTATGGCTGCTTTAGACACCAGGGGCGATCGCGTTCTGTGGGGGATTGGAAATTTAGCAGCGGGATTTCTCTGCATTCCCCTGTGCTACGGCTTATCTAGCAAAGATTTTGCCTCGTTTAAAATAGCTTTACCGATTGTCGGAGCCGGAATGGCGCTTAATTCAGTGCGGTTATTTTACCAGCACGAGCAGGGAGCCGGAGTGCGATCGGCGTGGCGGGCTTCAGCAGAAATGGTGAGCGGAGCCTGGATCGAGCAAGTTGCTTTGAGCAACTTGCCGCCAATATACCAGGCTCCGGTTTACCAGCCGAAATTTACAGAGGTGGAGAATTTGCAACCCCTGCCGCTGCCTGCACAATTTCAAATTGCAGCGCCGCCGCAAGAAACGCAAAAACCACCTAACCCCGGCGACGGTCGCAGCGAATTTATCCAAAGCGGCGATCGTTTGTTAGGGGTTGAGCTACCCGCAATTCCCAATTTCGGAATTAAGTTTTTTGACTGGCGGCAGTTTAAAGAAAATCCCGACAGTTTTTCCCATATTCGGGGAGTTGGGGCAACCAATAGCGGAAAAACTACATTGATAGATTGGTTGATGGATGTTTTCCCTGCAGATCGAAAAACTGTACACACAATCAAGAGAAAACCACACCAATGGAAATTTCTTGAAGTTGTCGGAGTGCCGGAGGATTTTGAAGCGATTAGGCGATCGATGCTGGCAATCAGAGAGGAAAGAATTCGCCGCACTCGACTTATGGAAGCGGGAAAAGATTTTCCGCGTTGGAGTGCAGCTTTTGATGAGTGGAAAATTACCAGCAAAAATATAAAAGCTGTTGTCGATCGCAAAACTAAAGAAATAATCTCGCCCTCAGCCAAGGAGTTACAGGGAGAAAATCTTGCTTTAGCTCGCGAACTCAAAATCCGAATATTTGCCCTCGCTCAGGGGCGGCAGGTAATTACCTGGGGGTTGGAAGGTGAAAGCGATATGCTCGAATGCTTCACCTCTATCTTTTTAGGGAAGTTTGCAGTAGAAGAGTGCGAATCTTACCGGAATAAATTTCCCAAGGATTCAGAGCAATATGCAAAATACCAACAGGTTCGAGACTACCTAGAATCCTTGGGAAATAGAGCCGCGTGGATTAGCAGCGAACTAGGAGAATTTCCTGCCGTTGTCCCCGATTTAAGTCGCTGGCGGCGTGAAACTTCGGAGTTTCCACTTGTTCCCGATCCATCGCTCGGAACACCCCAAAGCGTTCCTCGATCCGAACCGGAAAAACCCGAAACACCTGACGGAACAAGGGCGGAACGGTTTTCGACGCTACTTGCGGAAATTTTAGCGGAAACCTCGCCAGCAGTATTTTCGCCAGATTTTCCGCTGGAACACCAGGACAAAGTAGAATTAGCTAAATTAATAATTGCTCAAAACCTAGGTCAGGAAAAAACTATTTTGCTGTTGTGGGGAGTTCGCAGAGGCGGTCGCAATCATCATCTGTACGTAGAAGCTAAATCTATGCTCGATCGCCTAATTTCCGAAATCCGATAACTTATCAACTTGTAAATTGACTTTGCGGCTACAATAATAACAACATAAAGTTTAAACCTATTCTCTCAAGCAACTATTTACAGTCATAGTTGCTTTTTTGTGTGTGAGTTGATAATATTTAATTGGCATTCCACTTAGAAATGCTCCGCCATCATGTGGCTCTGAGTGCGGACGGGAACCCTACCCTGTGGAGGAGAGGTGAACGACTACCGATATGCTTAGTAGGGAAGAAAAGTTAGTTTTGGTTTTGAGGCAACAAAAGAACTGGTACTAACTGCGGTCGAGACACTCTGGAGAGACAGATCCACCCAAGCGCCAAGGTGGCTAAACAAGGCAACGATAGAAAAGAAACCTCGGAGACTTTAGAGTTGTCCGAGGTTTCTGTTTATATACAAAAGCCTCCCCATCACTGAGAAGACTTAAGCCTGTTGTTGTATTCCGGCTCCTTTTGGTTACGTCCTAGGAGCAGGTTTATTGATTTATTATACAAATTTGATAAACAACTATAATAAAGCTGTTGGTGCAAACCAGCCGTCTAGCCCATGACGTTAAATATGGGACCAGCCGGGGAAGTGAAACGGTGTCACGCAGGTCTCATAAGCCTGAGAGAATGGGTTCGACTCCCATCCCCGACTTTTATTACAATTGCAGTCCGCCCAGTGTAAAACCTCGGCGGGCTGCTGTTTTTGGGTTTTGCCGCAGGTGGCACATGACAGTAATAAATACAAAATGATTGACATTTTGTCAGACGTTTTGTATGGTTGTGAAACAACCCCACACGCACACCGCCTATGATTGTCGAACTAATCCGAAACGACGGCACGAGCGACTTCCCCGAAATCTGCTGCACGGAACTGACAGCGCCGAGCGTAATTTTCGACAGCGATTCTGGCAAGTTTTTCGCCAAAGCTCCGATCGACCCCCGCATCTGCCCGGTTGC
>NZ_JAUBQE010000099.1:0-10715 GCF_036701115.1 Microcoleus sp. Pol1C5
AGTAGCGCCACAGCTTTATGGAAAGCTTTGCAGGAAGGTTTGGTAATTCCTACTACCGAAATCTATAAGTTTTTTACGCAATCTGATAGCGAGGAAGTTTTTAATGATTCTGCTAATCCGACTTATAAATTCCTGCACGATCGAGTGCAACAAGCTGCCTATTCTCTGATTCCCGATGAGCAAAAAACAGCAACTCACCTCAAAATAGGACGGTTACTGCTCGAAAATTTATCGGAGATTGAGCTTGAGGAAAAACTGTTCGATCTTGTAGGGCATTTGAATTTAGGAATTGAGTTAATTGCTCAATCAAGGGAACGGCAAGAATTAGCTCAAATGAATTTGAAAGCTGGAGTGAAGGCGAGAAATTCCACAGCTTACGCCGCAGCAAGAGTTTATTTACAAACTGGAATTGAGTTACTGACAGCTAACTGCTGGCAACATCAGTATGAATTAACTTTGAATCTGTATGTGGCATCGGCTGAAGTTGCCTATTTGAATGGTGACTTTGAGGAAATGGAACAGATGGCAGCACTGGTGTTGCGATCCGCTCAAACCATACTAGAGCGAGTGAAAATTTATGAGATCCAAATCAGCGCACTGACAGCGCAGAGTCAGATGTTGGAAGCAATATCTGTCGGCAAAAATGCGCTGGTAGAATTGGGGGTTGAGTTCTCATCTGAACCTGATGAAGCCTTGACAGGCAAAGCACTACAAACCCTTGGCGCTCGCCTTCAGGGTAAACAGATTTCAGAACTGATTAACCTCCCTGCGATGAGCGACTCAGAGACAATTGCAGCGATGCAACTATTAGCCATGTTGTTTTCAGCGATTTTTTCAGCCTCTCCTGCCTTGCTACCTCTGTATTGCTCCACAATGGTGAGTCTATCTCTCCAATTTGGAAATGCGCCCGCATCAACAATCGGATATGTAGGTTATGGCCTGGTGTTATCTGCTTTTTTAGGAGAAGTAAAAACAGGTTATGATTTCGGGCGATTGGCACTGAACTTAGTCAATCAGTTGAATGTACGGGAATTTAAGTCCTCTGCTTTACTGTTTTTTGGCGCTTTCCTCCAGCATCGTCAAGAACCACTGAGGGCAGTAATACCAACTCTCAAAGATAGCTATTTAGCGGGGATGGAAACAGGTGATTTCCTCAATGCTGGCTACAGTATAGCTATTTGTTTTTACGATCATCTATTCGGTGGAGTGGCTCTGGACGATTGGGTACTAGAAATAAAAAATTACTGTGTTGTCTTAGCGACTCTGAAGCAAGATTCTCCTCTGGCTTACCTAAAGGCAACACAACAGACGGCGCAGAACTTGACGGAAATTGTCAAGCAACCGGATTTATTAATCGGTACTGCCTACGATGAAACTGTGATGTTTCCTAAGCAGTATCAAAATAACGAGCTCACTGTCCTTGCTGTTGTTTATATCTATAAACTGATGCTTGCCTATATTTTTGGCAACTACACTAATGCCCTAGACTACCTTACCCAAGCTAACCGCTATTTGAGGGGAGCGACAGGAATGATTCAAATTCCTGTTTTTCATTTCTATGCTGGCTTAACCTACCTGGCACTATGCTCTATGGAGTCAGAAATTGAGCAAGCAAACACTCTTAGCAGGATGGAAATTCATCAAACGAATATTACTCAATGGGCGCATCATGCCCCCATGAATCACCAACATAAAGTTGACTTAATCAAGGCAGAAAAATGTCGAGTGTTAGGACAAAAAGCAGAAGCAAGTGAGCTATACGACAAGGCAATTTCTGGAGCCAAAGCCAACGAATACATCCAAGAAGAAGCACTGGCCAATGAACTAGCCGCCAACTTTTACCTCGACTGGGGTAAACAGCGCATTGCCCAGGAATACATGACAAACGCCTACTATGGCTATGCTCGTTGGGGCGCTAAAGCCAAAGTCGCCGACTTAGAAAAACGCTATCCTCAACTCCTCGCTCCCATCCTCCAGCAAACTCGTTCTCCCCTCTCCCCTCACGAAACTATCTTCACATTGGCAAGTGTCACCTCCACCAGTTCTCCCACTTCCAGCAGTAGCAGTGTCTCTGTAGCTTTAGATTTAGCTGCGATTCTCAAAGCTTCCCAAACTCTTTCTGCCGAAATCGAATTGGAAAAACTGCTGGCATCGTTGCTGAGAATTGTCATCGAAAATGCGGGGGCTGATAAATGCGTGTTAATGCTCTTGCAAGACTCGCGCCTGCTAATCAAAGGGTCAATTAGCGTGGGGATGGAGCCAGTCGTGTTGCAGTGCCTTCTGGTTGAAGAGAGTCAAGAAATTCCTCTGAAGCTAATTTACAAAGTCAAGCACGATAGGCGAACTGTTGTACTGATTGATGCGACGACCGATCCTACTTTAGCCAATGACCCATACATCATGCGTCAGCAGCCTCATAGTATCTTGTGCAGCCCAATTTTGCATCAAGGTAAGTTGAGGGGCATTTTATACCTAGAGAATAATTTAGCAACGGGGGCGTTCACGAGCGATCGCGTCGAACTCCTCAATTTACTCTGCGCTCAAGCAGCAATTTCTATCGAAAATGCCCGACTTTATAAGCGATCGCAAACCTATTCCCAACAGCTAGAGCGATCGCTCGAAAACTTGAGTGCGAGTAACTCTCGCTTTGAGAAACTTGTAGATAATGTTCCTGGTGTTGTTTATCAAGCCTGCTCGACTCACGATGGGGTCAGAAATATAACCTACATCAGTGCCGAGTGTTACGACTTGTTTGAAATCATGCCAGAACAGGCGATTGTCAATGTGCAGTTTCTCACGGACATGATACATCCAGATGATGCTGGCAGTTACCGACAGTCCGTTACCGACTCAATACAAACGCTGACTCCTCTTAAGTGGTCAGGGCGAATTATTACACCCTCTGGAATCATCAAGTGGATTCAGGGGGAAACTCGAATCGAACAACAGGCGGATGGAACTCTGGTTTGGGATGGCTTATTGTTGGATATTAGCGATCGCAAACGTGCCGAAGCCGCCATCATCCAAAAATCTCAAGAATTAGAGCAAGCCTTACATGACTTGCAGCAAACCCAATTGCAAATGATTCAAAGCGAAAAGATGTCGGCGTTGGGTAATTTAGTTGCTGGCGTTGCTCATGAAATTAATAACCCCGTCGGCTTTGTTTCCGGTAATTTAAATGAAGCTAAATCCACAGTTCAAGACTTAGTGGAGCATCTCAATCTTTATCGCGATCGCGCCCCGGAAACAGAGATTGCCGACCATGCCAAAGATATCGATTTAGACTATATCATCGAAGATTTGCCCAAAATGATAGACTCGATGCAATTGGGCTGCGAGCGCATCAAAGATATCAGCACGACGCTCCGCACGTTTTCCAGAGCTGACAAAGATTACAAAGTTCCTTTTAACATCCACTCTGGCATCGACAGCACGCTCTTAATTCTCAAATATCGATTGAAAGCCAACGATGAGCGACCCGCCATTGAAGTAGTGAAAGACTACAGCAATATTCCTGAACTCTCATGCTTCCCCGGACAGCTTAACCAGGTATTTATGAACATTCTTGCCAATGCGATCGATGCTTTAGATGAATCAAATACTGGTCGAAATTTTGCCCAAATCAAGGCTAACCATAATCGGATTACCATTAAAACTTCCGGGGACAATCAAGAGGTAAAAATTACCATTGCTGATAATGGTCGAGGGATGACTGAAGAAGTTAAAGCCAAAATATTTGACCATTTATTTACGACAAAAGCTGTCGGGAAAGGGACGGGATTAGGACTGGCGATCGCACGGCAAATCGTCGTTGAAAAACATGGCGGTTCAATTCAAGTTAACTCAACAATAGGAGCAGGAACTGAATTTATCATCTCCTTACCCATTAAAGGCGAGGCAAAAAGTTAATTTTTCCACTTGACTTTCCGACTTATTTAACAACCAATTACCCATATCTCCTCAAATCATAATAGCTATGGATAACTCCCACCAAAACAACAAACTTAATCCACCCGTTCAAATTCCCAACTATCAAATTATCGAAACCCTTTATTCAGGCAGTAGAACTTTAGTTTATCGAGCTATCCGTAGCGATGACCAATTACCTGTTGTTATCAAACTACTGAAAAATCCCTATCCCAGTTTCAGCGAACTGGTGTCATTTCGCAATCAATACACTATTGCGAAAAATCTCAACTCACCATTAATCATCCAAACGTACAGCCTAGAACCGTACCAAAATGGCTATGCCTTAGTCATGGAAGACTTTGGCGGGATTTCTCTCAAGGAATGGAGAGCCGGGGGATACATACAATCTCTAGAGGATTTTTTAGTTATAGCGATCGCCCTGTGCGATACCTTAGATGTCCTCTACCAAGAGCGGATTATTCATAAAGATATTAAACCCGCCAATATCTTAATTAATCCCGAAACCAAACAAGTCAAATTAATCGACTTTAGTATCGCCTCTTTACTCCCAAGAGAAACGCAAACACTGATGAATCCCAATGTCTTAGAAGGGACACTGGCTTATATTTCTCCAGAACAAACAGGCCGAATGAATCGGGGAATTGACTACCGCACTGACTTCTATTCATTGGGTGTAACTTTATATGAATTACTCACAGGAGAGTTACCGTTTCAATCAAACGAGCCGATGGAATTAGTGCATTGCCATATTGCTAAAGAAACCCCTTGTGTCTGTAATTTAAATCCACAGATTCCTTTAATGCTCGGAGAAATTATTCGCAAGCTGATGGCGAAAAATACCGAAGACCGCTATCAGAGTGCATTGGGACTAAAACATGACCTTGTTACCTGCTTAGAACAGTGGCAAGAAACAGGCAAGCACACCTGGTTTGATTTGGGACAGCGCGATATTAGCGATCGCTTCATCATCCCCGACAAACTCTACGGACGAGAAAAGGAAGTGCAGACGTTACTGGAAGCCTTTGGTTATGTGGCCAATGGTGGGTCTCAACTGATGCTGGTGGCCGGTTTCTCCGGCATTGGCAAAACTGCCGTTATCAATGAAGTGCATAAGCCCATCGTCCAGTGGAACGGCTACTTCGTCAAAGGGAAATACGACCAATTTCAACGGAATATTCCCTTTTCTGCTTTTGTGCAAGCCTTCCGAGATTTAATGGGGCAATTGTTAACCGAAAGCGATGCACAAATTCAACAATGGAAAAACCAAATATTAGAAGCGGTCGGAGAAAATGGACAGGTAATTATTGAAGTCATTCCCGAATTAGAAATTATCATCGGTCAACAGCCACCAGCCATCGAATTATCAGGAACGGCGGCACAAAATCGATTTAATTTATTGTTTCAAAAATTTACCCAAGTTTTTACCAGCGCCGAACATCCCTTAGTGATGTTTTTAGACGATTTGCAATGGGCAGATTTGGCATCGCTGAACTTAATGCAGCTTTTAATGGCTGATACGGGTTATCTTTTATTAATTGGTGCATACCGCGATAACGAAGTCAACCCAGGACATCCATTGATGCTGACTTTGGGCGAGATGCAAAAAAAACAAGCAACGATTCATACGATTACTTTAGCGCCCCTGAGTCAAGTAACCGTAAATCAATTCGTTGCAGACACGCTGAAATGTCAGGAAAAATTAGCAGAGACTCTTTCTCAATTAATCTCTCTAAAAACTCAAGGAAATCCGTTTTTTACCACCCAGTTTCTCAAAGCATTACATCAAGAAAATCTCCTTCACTTTAATTTTGATTTAGGCTGCTGGCAATGCGATATTGCCCAAGTGAATCAGCAGGCACTTACAGATGATGTAGTGACCTTTATGGCATTGCAATTACAAAAATTGCCGCGCTCGACTCAAGATGTCTTGCAGTTAGCTGCTTGTATTGGCAATCAGTTCGATTTAGCAACTTTGGCGATTGTTTCGCAGCAATCGGAAATTGAGACGGCTGCGTCTTTGTGGAAAGCTTTGCAAGAAGGGTTGATTTTACCGATCGGTGATGTTTATAAGTTTTATGTCGGGCAAGAAACTCTTGCACGTACATCGGAAAATCAACTTATTGTTACCTACAAATTCTTACATGACCGAGTACAGCAAGCCGCCTATTCCCTAATTCCCGACGACCAAAAACAGGCGACTCACTACCAAATCGGAAAACTACTGCTGCAACAGATTTCCGCACCAGCAAGAGAAGACCGTATTTTGGAAATCGTCAATCAATTCAACTACGGCACGGCTTTAATTACCCAACAAACAGAACGAGAAGAATTAGCCCAACTCAATTTAATTGCCTGTCGCAAAGCCAGAAGCGCCACTGCCTATCAAGCTGGTCGCGAATATGCCAGCAGTGGATTATCTTTGTTGGGAAAAAATGCTTGGCAGCAACACTATGAAATAACACTATCATTCCATGACGAGGCGGTGGAATTAGCTTCTTTATGCGGTGATTTTGAGGCGATGGAACAGTTGATTGAGACAGTCCTTGCCCAGGCACACTCTTTACTGGAACAGGTCAATGTTTATCGAATTAGAATTCGAGCAAAAACCTCTCAGAGTAAACTGACAGAAGCGATTGCGATCGGCACCCAGATTCTGCAACAGTTGGGCGTAACGATGACCGAATCACCGACAGCAGCCGATATTCAACAGTTAATCCAAGAGATTAGCGATTTGATTGGTGACAGGGAAGTTGCAGAGTTTGTTCATCTGCCGGTGATGATTGATGCCTGCGTTATTGCCATTCTCCAGATTGCCACAAGCATCCAGCCAGCAGCTTACCTCTGTGGATCTCTGTTGTTTCCATTACTGACTTCGTTATCAGTCAAATTATCCTTGCAGCATGGCAACATTGCTCTTTCCGCTTCTAACTATGTTTGCTATAGCAGCATTGTCTGTAATCTCTTGCAAGATGTGGATTTAGCCACACAGTTTAGTCAGTTGGCATTGAATGTCGTCTCAAAATTAGATGCTAAAGCGACCAAACCTGAAGTATTAATGACGATGGGAATATCTATCCGACACCGCAAATCTCATCTCAAAGAAACGTTACCGCTCTTGAGGGAGAGCTACACGACTGCTTTAGAAGTCGGAGCACTGGAAATCGTCGGGTATACTGGCCACTGTTTGTGTCTAAATTCTTTTTGGTGCAGTCAGCCCCTAGACATTTTAGAGCAGGATACGCGCACCTACTACAATGCTTTGGTGCAAGTTAACCAATTGATAACCGCCAATTACTGCCGGATATATTGGCAATCTATGTTAAATTTACTAGGTTTGGCAGAGCATCCCACCCTGTTGTCTGGGTCAGCCCTCCAGGAGACGGAATTTTTGCCCCTGCTGCTGTCTGCAAATGACCTATTTGGGTTGTATATCTTCTATTTGTATAAGCTGAACCTTTGCTTTTTGTTTGGGGAAATTGAGCCAGCTAACAATTATGCACTCTTAGGCAGAAACTATTTAACGGCAGCTACGGGAATGGTCTGCGAACCTGTATTTTATTTTTATGATTCTTTGATTGCTCTAGCACAGTTGAGTCAATCATCTAGTGAGGGATCGACCCCATTAGAGCGAGTAGAAGAAAACCAAACTATTTTACAGCAATGGGCTCATCATGCCCCAATGAATCACCAGCATAAAATTAATTTGGTAGAAGCAGAAAAAGGTCGAGTGTTAGGACAAAAAGCAGAAGCAAGTGAGCTATACGACAAGGCAATTTCTGGAGCCAAAGCCAACGAATACATCCAAGAAGAAGCACTGGCCAATGAACTAGCCGCCAACTTTTACCTCGACTGGGGTAAACAGCGCATTGCCCAGGAATACATGACAAACGCCTACTATGGCTATGCTCGTTGGGGCGCTAAAGCCAAAGTCGCCGACTTAGAAAAACGCTATCCTCAACTCCTCGCTCCCATCCTCCAGCAAACTCGTTCTCCCCTCTCCCCTCACGAAACTATCTTCACATTGGCAAGTGTCACCTCCACCAGTTCTCCCACTTCCAGCAGTAGCAGTGTCTCTGTAGCTTTAGATTTAGCTGCGATTCTCAAAGCTTCCCAAACTCTTTCTGCCGAAATCGAATTGGAAAAACTGCTGGCATCGTTGCTGAGAATTGTCATCGAAAATGCGGGGGCTGATAAATGCGTGTTAATGCTCTTGCAAGACTCGCGCCTGCTAATCAAAGGGTCAATTAGCGTGGGGATGGAGCCAGTCGTGTTGCAGTGCCTTCTGGTTGAAGAGAGTCAAGAAATTCCTCTGAAGCTAATTTACAAAGTCAAGCACGATAGGCGAACTGTTGTACTGATTGATGCGACGACCGATCCTACTTTAGCCAATGACCCATACATCATGCGTCAGCAGCCTCATAGTATCTTGTGCAGCCCAATTTTGCATCAAGGTAAGTTGAGGGGCATTTTATACCTAGAGAATAATTTAGCAACGGGGGCGTTCACGAGCGATCGCGTCGAACTCCTCAATTTACTCTGCGCTCAAGCAGCAATTTCTATCGAAAATGCCCGACTTTACGAGCTAGAACAGGAAAAATCCAAATCATTACAAGCATCCCTAAAACAATTACAACAAACCGAAGCATCTCTCGCTAAAGAACGAGAGTTTTTGAATGCCATCATTCACAATATTACCGATGGCATTGTTGTCTGTGATGCTGGTGGTAATTTGACTCTATTTAACAAAGCAACTCGCGAATTTCATGGTTTACCAGTGGAATCATTACCACCAGAACAATGGACAGAACATTTCTCGCTCTATCAAGCTGATGGTATAACACCCCTATCAACAACGGAAATCCCTCTGTTTCGCGCCTTGCAAGGAGAAATTGTCGAAAATGTCGAAATGGTTATTGCACCGAATCATGGTTCTCGGAGGAGTTTGTTAGCTAGCGGACAAGCAATCTTCGATCCTTGCGGTAACAAAGTCGGTGCGGTAGTTGTGATGCGAGATATTAGCGATCGCAAACGAGTAGAAGTAGAACTACAAAAACTGGCTGCTGTGGTGGAAAATAGCACCGATTTTATTGGCATCGCCACCATTGATGGGCAAGCTTTGTATGTGAATCGCGCCGGACGCCGATTAGTTGGAATTAACAGCACAGGGGATATTTTGAGCTTAGATATGAGCAAGTTCCACAATTTAGAAACCTTTACTCAAATTCAACAAACCATTGTGCCAAAGGCAGTGCAACAGGGTTTTGCTCAAGCAGATTTGCACTTGCAACACTTCATCACCAAGGAGCAGATTCCTGTTAATTACAATATTTTCACCATTAATGACCCACAAACGGCTCAACCGATTTATTTCGCGGCCATCATGCGCGACATCCGCGATCGCAAACTTGCTGAAGCGGAACTGCAACAGAAAGAACAATTTCTCCGTAGCATCTACAACGGAGCCGAATTACTCATCATTGTGACGGATGTGATGGAAGATGGCAGTTTCCGCTATGCCGGATTTAACCCTATCACAGAAAAGATAGTCGGAATTCGTGAGATTGATGTGGTGGGAAAAACTCCCGTTGAAGTCTATGGGGAGCAAGTGGGAGGAGCGATCCAAAACATCCTTGCTGACTCTGTGCAAACCGGAGTGTCCATTTCCACTGAAGATTTATTAACCTTTAATGGCGAGGAAAGATGTTTCCTGGCGACCCACAACCCACTGAAGAACGAAAAAGGACAGATTTGCCGAATTATTACCACAACGATCGATATTAGCGATCGCAAACGAGCCGAACTTGCCTTGCAGCAAAAATCCCTCGACTTAGAACAAGCACTAACCGATTGGCAAAACGCCCAATTACAAATGGTTCAAAGTGAAAAAATGTCGGCTTTAGGTAATTTAGTTGCTGGTGTAGCCCATGAAATGAATAACCCATTGGGGTTCATTGCTGCCAGTATTCAAGAAACTAAACCTACTATTGCCGAGCTGATCGAACACTTGAAACTCTATCAAGAAACTTTCCACAACAAGAGCGAGCAAATTATCGATCATGCCGAAGAAATTGATTTGGAATATACCTTAGAAGACTTACCGAAGATAATTGATTCCATGTCTACGGCCTGTGACAGGTTAAAAAATATTAGTACCAGTTTACGTACTTTCTCTCGTGCCGATCGAGATTATAAAGTGCCATTTAACATTCACGAAGGCATTGATAGCACAATTTTAATTCTCAAACATCGCCTAAAAGCTAATGAGTACCGTCCTGCCATAGAAGTAATGACAAACTATGGAGATTTACCTAGTATTGAGTGTTTTCCCGGTCAGTTAAATCAGGTATTTATGAATATTATAGCGAATGGGATTGATGCTTTAGATGAATCAAACATTGGGCGAAGTTTCGCCCAAATCAAGGCTCATCCCAACCTCATTATTATTCAAACCTCAGTAGAAAAGGATGTAGTAAAAATTGCCATAACAGATAATGGAAAGGGTATAGATGAAGCAGTCAAACAAAAGATATTTGACCATTTATTTACAACTAAAGATGTGGGTAAAGGCACGGGATTGGGATTGGCGATAGCACGGCAGATTGTAGTAGAAAAACACGGCGGTACAATCGAGGTAAATTCTGTAGTTGGAGAAGGGACGGAGTTTACGATATCATTGCCTACAAACCGATGAAGTTAATTATGCGATTTCCGCCTGTAACTCTTACGCACAGAGGCGCACATTAATTTTTAGCAGTTAATATTTGAGATGAGGATAGCCAAAATGA
>NZ_JAUBQE010000138.1:0-2114 GCF_036701115.1 Microcoleus sp. Pol1C5
CGCGTCGCCATCCTCAACATCCTGTGTTCCCAAGCTGCAATTTCCTTACAGAACGCCCGACTGTATCAGCAATCCCAAGAGTATGCCCAAAAACTAGAGCTTTATCTTCACGATCTCAAACAGATGCAGTTGCAACTGGTGCAGAGTGAGAAGATGTCTGCTCTCGGCAATCTGGTGGCAGGGGTTGCCCACGAAATTAACAATCCCTTAGGCTTTATTGCCGGCAACTTAGAACCGGCTCAGGAATACGTACAAAATCTGTTTGAGCTAATCGATCTCTATGTAGATCATTTTCCCAAGCCGGGAGCGAAAATTGAAGAAAAAATCGAGGAGATTGACTTAGAGTATTTACGACAAGATTTGCCCGAACTGATTAACTCCATGAATGAGGGTGCCGATCGCATTCGCGATATCAGTACGAGTTTGAGAACTTTTTCGAGGGCAGATAGCTATCGCTCGGTTCCTTTTAATATTCACGACGGACTTGACAGCACTCTTTTGATTCTCAAGCACCGATTAAAAGCCAGCGAGCGCCGGCCTGCTATTGAAGTGGTGAAAGAGTATGGCAAGCTGCCTCTAGTGGACTGTTTCCCCGGACAGTTGAATCAGGTTTTTATGAATATTTTGGCTAATGCGATTGATGCGCTGGAAGAATCAAGTAAGGAACGTAGCTTTAGTGAAATTAAAGCGAATCCTAACCAAATCACGATCCGAACTGCTACGGACAAAGAAGGCAAACGAGTCTTGATTTGGATTAAAGACAATGGAGTGGGGATGTCGGATGAATTGAAGCAAAAAATATTCGATCACTTATTTACAACCAAATCTGTAGGTCAAGGAACGGGATTGGGATTGGCGATCGCCCGCCAGATTGTAGTAGAAAAACATAGGGGAGAGCTCGAGGTCAACTCTGCACTCCATCAAGGAACTGAATTTGTAATCTTGTTGCCGGTGAAAGGGTGAGGTCGAAGTGCTATCACCGTTCAACCTCGCAAATGGAAATCCAGATTAACTGTTAAAAGTCAATATTGAAGATTAGGATAGTCCATAATGAATGCCACCGTAGTTTTAATCGATACCATTCCCGGCTACCGTCTGACGGAGCAACTGTACAGCGGTTCCAGAACCTTAGTTTATCGAGCCATCCGAGAAATAGACCAGTATCCAGTTGTCATCAAACTGCTCAAGCGAGACTATCCCAACTTCAGCGAACTGCTGCAATTTTGCAACCAATATGCTATTGCCAAAAATCTATGTCTGTCAGGAGTCGTTGAAGCCTACACTCTAGAATCCTACCGCAACAGCTATGCCCTAGTGATGGAGGATTTTGGTGGCATTTCTCTGCGAAAGTACGCCCAAGAGCGATCGCTTTCGCTAGTAGAAATATTGGAGATCGCCATTCAAATAACTGACATTCTCAACGGACTCTACCGCAACCGAGTCATTCACAAAGACCTCAAACCTGCCAATATCCTGATTAATCCCGAAACCAAACAAGTCAAGCTCATTGACTTCAGCATTTCGTCTTTGCTGCCTCGCGAAACCCATACCACTCAAAATCCAAACGGACTAGAAGGCACCCTAGCTTATCTTTCCCCAGAACAAACCGGGCGCATGAACCGGGGAATTGACTATCGCAGCGATTTCTATTCGCTCGGTGTCACCTTCTTTGAATTGCTCACCGGACAGTTGCCCTGGACATCGGGAGACCCGATGGAATTAGTTCACTGTCACGTTGCCAAGCAACCGCCTACCGCCCACAGCGTGAATCCAAAGATCCCTTTGGTACTCTCAAATATCGTCAGCAAGTTAATCGCAAAGAATGCGGAAGACCGCTATCAAAATGTTCTTGGACTCAAACACGATCTAGAGCGATGTTGGCAACAATTACAAGACGGAAAAATCGAACTATTTGAATTAGGGCAACGCGATATTTGCGATCGCTTTCTCATTTCAGAAAAGCTTTACGGACGGCAAACAGAAGTAGAAATCCTACTCAATGCCTTCAATCGCGTCAGTGAAGGAAGCAGTGAAATAATGCTCGTTGCTGGGTTTTCAGGGATTGGCAAGACAGCAGTCGTCAGCGAAGTCCACAAGCCCATTGTCCGGCAACG
>NZ_JAUBQE010000100.1:0-10706 GCF_036701115.1 Microcoleus sp. Pol1C5
TGTTCAAGTAAGCAAATCGAAAATTATTTTGCTCACTGCTGTTACTGTACCTTTTAGTCACGCAAAGTGCTGTATAATGAAATTTAATTCAGTTTGCCTTAATCACTTTGAAAATGTTCTTCGTTCCTATCCTAACGCGCGAGTAGTAATTTCATCTTCCTGGCGTGAAATATTTCCTTTCGAGGTAATCCCGCCATTATTTTCACCAGATATCGCTATCCGTATTATCGGATTCACCCCTTTTCTCAACCCCAAAAATATTCACCAACACAAATATTTACGACACCAGGAAGTTCTTGAGTATCTTCGACAAAATCAAGCAGAAAATTCACCTTGGGTAGCCATTGACGATATTCCAGAACACTATCCGCCAGATGCACCAGTTGTGGCTGTTGATGATTACAATGGTTTTGACCAGAACTCAGCAAAGGTACTTTCAGAATATCTAACTTGATTTCAAAGGTTAGGAAAAAAGTATCGGAATAGAGAGGGTAAATTTGACATGGAAATGAACGTTGGTGACTTTCTGCACCGACTCGATCTCAGGGGACAAGCACTTAAAGGTACCAACCTTGGCGGTGCGGAACTCCGGGGAGCCAACCTCCGAGGCACGGATCTCCGAGAAACCAACCTCAGTGGCGCTATGCTCAGGTATGCAGACTTGATTGAAGCCGACCTCAGCGGTGCTAATCTCAGCGGGGCGGATTTAGCTGAATCATTTCTTAATTTAGCTAACCTCACTAGAGCTGATTTGACTGGTGCTGTCCTGCGAGAAGCTAATCTCGTAGGAGCCGAATTCACGGGCGCCAACCTCAAACAAGCAAGTTTGATCAAGGCTAATTTAGTTGGAGCCAATTTTCACGAAGCCAACTTAACCAGAGCCAACCTTAGCGGGGCAGATTTGCGCGGTTCTCAGTTGAGCGGGGCGATTTTAGACAAGGCTGTATACAACAACCGGACTATCTTTCCCGATGATATTGATCCGGGTGCACTGGGAGCATTTTTGCTAGCTCCCAATGCTTCGCTCCCTGGCTTAAATCTGGCTATGGTAGATTTGACCGAAGCCGATTTAAAAGGAGCCGATTTGCGGCGGACAAACTTATACAAAGCTATTTTATTTGGCGCAAAACTCGATCGGGCAAACTTAGCAGGAGCCAACCTCAGCGCAGCGGACTTGAGGGAAGCTAGTTTGAGCGGCACGATTTTGGAGAAAGCTGTTTACAGCAACAAAACATTATTTTCAGAAGGCATTGACCCCGCTCTGGGCGGAGCTTATTTAATTGCTCCCAATGTATCGCTGCAAGGGGTAAACTTAACCGGAGCCGACTTAAACGGGTCAGATTTAAGCGGAGCTAACTTGAGCGGTTCTAACTTAACTTCGGTCAATCTCAAAAATGTAGACCTCAGCAGAGCTAGCTTAAAAAAAGCTTACCTCAAAGGTGCAAACTTGGAGGAAACAGATTTGAGAGGAGCCGATTTAAGCGGCGCAATTTTACACCAAGTAAACTTGAGTTCTGCTGACCTCCGGGGTGTAGACTTAACAAGGGCTGACCTCAGCGGCGCTAATTTAAGGGATGCCGATTTGAGGGAGACAGATTTCACGGGAGCTACTTTGCTGTTCGCTAACTTGAGCGGGGCAGACTTGAGAGGTGTAGACTTGACAAAAGCTGACCTCAGCGGCGCTAAGTTAAACGAAGCTGACCTCAGAAAAGCAGATTTGATGAGAGTTAATTTGGAGGGAGCAGATTTAACTGAGGCAGACTTGAGCGATGCTCATTTATTCCGAGTTAATCTCAGAGGTGCTAACCTGAAAGGTACTAACCTCAAAGGCGCAAGTTTAAAAGGGGTATTTTTGACCGACGCTTATTTGAGCGAAACCGATTTGACCGATATACATCTGAGTCCGAGTTATTTTGAATTGCCACTAGAATCGGAATGGTAATTAGTTGACTGTTAACAATCGAAAATCTAAAATAAAAAATCGCCCAGCGAAAATTGCTCGATTATTAACAATCTAAAATCTAAAATCTAAAATCTAAAATGGATCGACCGTTAGGCTCTGTTATTCAAGGTTCCCTGAGCAAGGGATTAGAAGTGCGACTGCACGCCGACGTTTCGGTGGAAGATATGAGGGTGGGGAAATTTCTAGTAGTGCGGGGGGTGCGATCGCACTTTTTCTGTATGCTCACCGACGTGTCTCTCGGAACTTCTAGCGCCCGCATTTTATCGAATCCTCCCAATCCCGACGACGATTTTCTTCTCGCCGTGCTAGCAGGCAGCAGCACCTACGGTACGATCGAACTGTCGCCGATGTTGATGTTGACTGCTGAGAGAGAAAAACAGCAGGCAATTTTCGACCCGACGAAAAACGGCGGAGTTCGCGAGAATAAGCTGGCGTTAGGAAATTTGGCTTCTTTTGAGTCACAAACCGGCGCGGATATTGAGTTGCTGCCTGTCAAAACTATTCCCAGCCACTTTTCGCAGGTGTTTGATGCCAAAGAAACTGATTTTCGGGCAGTTTTTGGCTGGGAAGATGACCCGTACCGCCGCAATTTTGCGATCGGCAAACCGATTGACATGGACGTTGCTGTGTGCTTGGATTTAGACCGATTTGTGGAACGCAGCAACGGCGTTTTTGGGAAGTCGGGAACGGGAAAATCTTTTCTGACGCGCTTGCTATTGTCGGGAATTATTCGCAAGCAAGCTGCGGTTAATTTAATTTTTGATATGCACTCGGAGTACGGGTGGGAAGCTGTTTCGGAAGGGAAACAGTTCAGCACTGTTAAAGGTTTGCGGCAGTTGTTTCCCGATAAAATTCAGATTTATACCCTCGATCCAGAATCGACCAAACGCCGGGGAGTCCGCGACGCTCAAGAGTTGTTTTTAAGTTTCGATCAAATTGAAGTGGAAGATATCGCGCTAGTGCAGCGCGAGCTAAATTTGTCGGAAGCTAGTATCGAAAATGCGATTATTTTGCGAAATGAGTTGGGCAGTGGTTGGATCAACAAGTTGCTGGAAATGACCAACGAAGATATCCAAATGTTTTGCGAAGAAAAGCGGGGAAATAAGTCTTCGATTATGGCTTTGCAGCGAAAGTTAGAGCGACTCAATGATTTGAAATACATTCGGAAACGCTGTCCAAAAAATTATGTAACTGAAGTTTTACAGTGTTTGGATGGTGGAAAAAATGTAGTAATTGAGTTCGGTTCGCACTCGGATTTGCTGTCCTATATGTTGGCTGCAAACGTGATTACTCGCCGCATTCACCAAGCTTACGTGCGGAAAGCAGAGAAGTTTTTGCAGAGTAAAAATCCGTGCGATCGCCCGCAGCCGTTGGTGATTACCATTGAAGAAGCTCACCGCTTTCTCGATCCGGCGATCGTGCGATCGACTATTTTCGGGACAATTGCCAGAGAAATGCGAAAATACTTTGTCACCCTACTGATTGTAGACCAGCGTCCCTCCGGCATCGATGCCGAAGTCATGTCGCAAGTAGGCACCCGCATTACAGCCTTGTTAAACGACGATAAAGACATCGACGCTATTTTCACCGGCGTTTCAGGAGGGCAGAGTTTGCGTTCAGTTTTGGCAAAACTCGACTCCAAACAGCAAGCATTAGTTTTGGGGCACGCCGTACCCATGCCCGTAGTCGTGCAAACTCGTCCTTACGACGAGCAATTCTACAGAGAAATTGGGGATATTGACTGGCAAGAAATGCCCGATGAACAAGTATTTGCCGAGGCAGAAGCTGCTAAAATGGATTTGGGATTTTAGATTGACAACTGCTAGATTCATTACAGAACTTAGGCAAATGTTACTGTAAATTAGTTATTGCAAAAAATTGGCGATCGCTGGCAATGACAGAAATATCAGATTTTTGCCTGTTTTTGCCTCCGTTATAAACGAAAAAGAGCGATCGAACCTCAAAAAAATTAGGCCCCAGCTTTCAGTCAGAACCTTTTCCCCTTTCACCCCCTCACCCCTCATCCCTGACTACACAAAATTTGCATAAGCTTAAACATGATGGAGATGATGGAGCCTAGGGGCACAATGAAAGTCAAACAGGGCAACAGCCAGCCTTTATACACCTTGTCGTTAGTCGTAGCAGAATTTGATTAGCATATTTAAATAAAAATGTCAACAAATATTTTAAACAGTTACTCCCATCTAATAGGGCGATCGAGTTCGGTTATCTCGCATCCCACCATCTAGGCAGGGAGAAAATTTCAAGCGATGATGGAACAGAGAGCAAAACAAAGCCCTCGAATTGCATGAGTCTGTTTGCATGAGTATTGTGAAGTTGAGTGGCAGTTAAAACTAACAGGGAATTCAAAACCTTAAGGAAAAATGTAGAATCTTGACCTTAAGACAGAGGTTTTTACCCTTTACGATCCTCAAAATTGGGAATAATATTGAGAAAACTAAACTCTTGCTTCACTTCGCCTTGAACTAGCCGTTAAAGCTAGCGAGCTACCGAAAATCGACGGCGATTACTGGAAAATCCAGCACAAAAGTAATCCCAAACAAAAAGCTTCTACCGATCCTCACCGATAAACAGGAGGGAAAACATCCCCCTTGTCGCAGTCTTTATCCCACTTGTAAAAGTGGGAGAGGGTATCACCAACTTTTTATCTGTTGTTACAAGGAGTGCAATACTCACCCATGTCCACCACAACCCCCAAAAACAAAACAGTGAAAGCCGATCGCATGGGCAGCCGGCCATACTCCTCAACGGATACGGTTCGTACCTATCTGCACGAGATCGGTCGCGTACCCCTGCTAACCCGAGAAGAAGAAATTGTTTTCGGGAAGCAGGTGCAGCAAATGATGAAATTAATCGAAGCAAAACAAGCACTTGCTAAAGAATGGCAGCGGGATCTGACGAATCAAGAGTGGGCTGCCGAAATGGAGTTGACCGAACCTGAACTTAGCCGGATCTTACACATAGGGCGGCGGGCCAAGCAAAAGATGATTGAAGCGAATTTGCGGCTAGTAGTGGCGATCGCCAAAAAATACCAGAAACGCAATATGGAATTCTTGGATTTAATTCAAGAAGGCACCCTTGGTTTAGAACGAGGAGTCGAAAAATTTGATCCGATGCGGGGATACAAATTTTCTACCTATGCCTACTGGTGGATTCGCCAAGCAATTACCCGCGCGATCGCCCAACACGCCCGCACAATTCGATTGCCAATTCACATCACCGAAAAACTCAACAAAATCAAAAAAGTGCAGCGGGAACTTACCCAGCAGTTGGGCCGGTCTCCCTCTCCTGCCGAAATTGCTGCAGCTTTGGAACTGCACCCTTCCCAAATTCGGGAATACCTGCTGATGGCAAGACATCCAGTTTCTTTGGACTTGCGGGTAGGAGACAACCAAGATACCGAACTGCAAGAACTCTTAGAAGACGAAACTGCATCTCCAGACAACTACATTACCTCGGAGTTGCTGCGGCAAGACCTCGATACTTTGATATCAGAACTGACCCCCCAGCAGCGAGATGTGATAATTCTGCGCTTCGGTTTGGAGGACGGCACAGAAATGTCTCTGGCGAAAGTCGGAGAACGGTTAAATCTCAGTCGGGAACGGGTGCGGCAGCTAGAACATCAAGCCCTTGCCCACCTGCGGCGCCGCCAATCTCAAGTTCGAGAATACTTGGCTAGTTAGTCACTAATAAAAAAGTTGAGATTTTGGTAAATCTCAACTTTTTTTATGTCTATACCAGTTTAAAAAAAGAATGTTAATGTAGGCCAGCAATTCAAACCATTAGGCAATAGGGCGTTCCCAATTACTGCATTCTTTAATCTCAAACAGGACTGACGCACTATCGAAGTTAAATCAAGGGTTTGAGATTGGTTGACTACGTTGTCTTCGGACAGAAAATCGTAGTACATGCGTCCAAGACTATAAAACTTAAAATCTAAAATGGTATTATTGGACGGGTGGATTTCCCAATCAGGGTGGACGCAAAATTTATCACAACTAATCTTAGATTTAAGTTCAGGCATCGGGCGGGCGATCGTTCCTTCAAGTTAATAGCCAACATTAAGCAAAATACCCGGTTTCTCTACAATCTTTGTGAAACTGGTACAAGAGGCGTTTGGAACCAGCTATTTTAAATTTTGGGGTCTGGAGTGGTTTTGACTTATTTGATATTGACACAAAGTTTAGAAGCGATCGCGATCGTGCTTGCTCTCTGGCCCGGTAACTTGAGCATCGCATTCCCCGCACGCCGGGCACACGACTCGGACATCAAATCCGGCGTTTTAAGCTCGCAATCTCCGCCAAATCCTGAGCCAGATACAGCTAGCACAGGTTTAGCAGATGGCATTTACCTCTACGGCCAGTCGAGCAAGCCAGAGGAAATTAAACAAGAATATTTTGTATTTGAAATGCGGCAGAGTAAGGTAGTCGGCGCTTTTTACCTGCCTCGGTCTGCTTTTTACTGTTTTTACGGCACAAGCGATCGAACTCAGTTAAATTTAATAGTAGTGGACAGTTACGACGGCAGTCGCTCTCCCTACTCCGTAAACCTGCAACAATATTACCCAATTTCCACCATCAGCGACAACGATCGGCGCATCTTGGGTATTTGCAAAGAATCTCACCAACAGCAGGTGTGGGAAAAGTAGGAAACACGCGCTGCGCCACCAGTCAATCGATTTTAGATTTTAGATTTGAAGAAAGCAACCCCACTGATACATCGGGAGTCCCCGGACCAAATTGCTTTCGCTCAGGGTTCAGGAAACAGTAGTAAAATTGCTCCTGAGTTGAGAATTTCGGACGGACACCACACACATGGCAAGATGAAACTGCGTCGGAAAACACTATCGATCATTGGCATTACCATCGCTGGATTGACTGGAATTCTGTATGTCGCCTCCTCAAGCATCCTCTTGGGCAGCATGATCAAAGCAGAGGAACAAGAAGCCACACAGGTTGTCAAGGGAGTGCTCAGCGTGTTCGGGCAAACCGCAGACGAATTCAACTCGCGCTTTGCCGACTGGTCGTCCTGGGACGACACCTACGACTTTATCCAAAACCGCAACTCAGAATACATTGCCTCTAATTTAATTCCAGAAGGGCTGGCTAATATAAGAGTTAATATAGCCATTTTTGTCAATACTTCTGGCAAAATAGTTTATGCTACGGGTTTAGACAGCGAAAAGCTGAAACTAACGCCTGTTCCAGAAGCATTAAAACGGCGCATTTCTCTCAGCGACCCGCTGTTGCAGCACCCCAACGCCAAAAGCAGCCTCGCTGGTATCCTGCTGCTACCGTCAGGGCCAATACTGATTACTTCCCGGCCTATTCTCACGACTAAAAGCACCGGCCCGATCCGAGGTACGCTGATATTCGGGCGCAATTTGGATGCTGCAGGCATTGCGAAGGTTTCTAAAATTACTCGCTTGCCGCTGATCGTACACAGCGTGAATGAGGCTAATTTGCCTGCTGACTTTCAGCAAATGCGGGAGAAACTGTCGGAAAAAAAACCAATTTTGGTGCGTCCTTTAAGCGAAGAGTCGATCGCGGGTTACGCTCTGATCCGCGATATTTACAACCAACCTGCGCTGCTATTGCGGGTTGATATCCCCAGAGAAATATATCGGCAAGGTCAAATTAGTTTGCTGTACCTGCTGGGGTCTGTAGCGTTAGCGGGAGTTGGGTTGGTCGGCTGCACTCTGCTACTGCTAGAGCGTCTGGTGCTGTCTCGGTTGAGCGGTTTGGCGAAAGCAGTGAACCACGTCAGCAGCAGCCAAGACCTCTCGGTGCGACTGCCGGTTACGGGCGAAGACGAGTTGTCCGACCTTGCCCATACTATCAACGGAATGTTGAGTGCGATCGCCCAAGCCGAAAGCGAACAACTTGAGGAAAAAGCCCGATACCGAGCCGTAGTCGAGCAAGCTACAGATTGTATATTCCTGTGGGACGCTCAAACCAAACGCCTTTTGGAAGCCAATACAGCGTTTAGAGACTTGCTCGATTACAGTCCTGATGCGATTTCGCAACTAACTATTTACGATATCATCGCTTACTCTAAAGACCTAATTGACAACAATATCGAGTTGCTGCTGACGGACAAACAATTCAGAATTGGCGAAGTTCTCTACCGTCGCCGAGACGGTTCCTGCGTGGATGTGGAAGTGAGCGGGAGCGTGATTTCCTACGGCGGCCGCGAGATTATTTGCACGGTTGTCCGCGACATTACTGAGCGCAAACAAGCCGAAGCCCAACTGCGAGCCTCGGAAGAACGCTACAGACTTTTGTTTAAAAATAACCCCCATCCGATGTGGGTTTACGATTTAGAAACTCTGGAATTTATAGCCGTCAATCAGGCTGCTGTCAAACACTACGGCTACACTCGCGACGAATTTCTCAACATGACCGTTGCGGACATTCGCCCCCCCCAAGAGCTGCCGAGATTGCTAGAAAATTTCTCCCAAGTAGATGCCGGTATTGAGTTTGCAGGTGTGTGGCAGCACCAGAAAAAAGACGGAACAATTATTGATGTTGAAATTACTTCTTATGCCATGCTATTTGATAGCAGAAATGCTGAATTAGTGCTGGCTCTCGACGTGACCAACCGCTTGCAAGCCGAGGCAGAACTATACAAGGCAAAGGAAGCCGCAGAAGCAGCTAATTTGGCTAAAAGTCAGTTTTTGGCTAACATGAGCCACGAACTGCGAACTCCTCTGAATGCGATTATCGGTTACAGCGAGATTCTGCAAGAAGAGGCTTTAGATTTGGGCGAAGAAAATTTTGTGTCGGATTTGGAGAGAATTCACAATTCAGGCCAGCTTTTACTTTCCTTAATTAATGATATTCTGGACTTGTCGAAGATTGAAGCCGGTCACGCGGAACTTGAATTAGAAACTTTTGACGTGTCGGAGGCAGTTCAAGATGTAGCCAGAACTGTTGAACCGCTATTTTTACGAAACACTAATCGCCTGAATGTGGAGTGTCCTAATAATATGGGCGAATTGTATTCCGATCAAATTAAGTTTACTCAAATTTTATTTAATTTGCTCAGCAATGCAGCTAAGTTTACTCATAAAGGGACAATTACACTCAGCGTTGAAAAAATTAAAAATGACGAGAATAGTTGGGATTCAGAACAATTAATTATTAAGTGTACGGATACGGGAATTGGGATTACTCCTGAACAGCTACAAAAGTTATTTCAACCTTTTACGCAAGCTGATGCTTCGACTACCCGCAAGTACGGAGGTACGGGTTTGGGTTTGGCAATAGCGCAGAAATACTCTCAGATGCTGGGGGGAGAAATTACTGTGAGTAGCGAGTTTGGCAAGGGGTCAACTTTTACTTTAACGTTGCCAGCTTAGGATACATTTAAGATTTTAGATGTGAGATTGGTGAAAAAGTCCTGACTGCACAAAACATTAATACTCAATACCTGGTTGAGCTTTAATACCTTGTTCTCGGAATGGATGCTTAACTAATGTCATTTCTGTCACCAAATCGGCTCGTTCAATTAGTGCATCTGGCGCGCCTCTGCCTGTTAAAATAATGTGGGTTTGTTCTGGTTTTTTTTCTAACCCGGAGATTACTTGCTCTACGCGCAAATAACCTAGTTTTAATGCTATATTAACTTCATCTAAAAGAACTAATTTAAATTCGGGATTGCAGATGAAAGTTAGGGATTTTTCCCAGGCTTTTTGAGCTGTTTCGATATCTCGATCGCGGTCTTGCGTGTCCCAGGTAAAGCCTTCCCCCATTGCGTGGAATTCTAGCTGTTTTTCCCAGAGTTGAAAAACGGCTTTTTCTGCAGGTTCCCAAGCTCCCTTAATAAATTGTACTATGGCGACGCGGTATCCGTGACCGAGCGATCGCACAACCATTCCCAAAGCGGCCGTGGTTTTGCCTTTACCGTTGCCCGTATTGACTATAATTAAACCTTTTTCTTTGGAGGAGTTAGCGATTCGCTGTGATTGCACTTCTTGGCGGCGCTGCATTTTCTGTTTGTGCTGTTCGGCTGTTAAGCCAGTGGTTTCTTTAGTTTCCATTAGATTTTTTTTAACCGCAAATGAACGTCAATAGACGCTGATGGATGAAGACTTGTTAGTTATTGCCAGACTAGCTGCAAGTTTAGCACGAAACCCGGTAAAACATCTTCTCCTGAAAGTTCTGCAGGAGATTCCAGTATTTCGACTTCTTGTCCTTGGCGATAGATTTCAACTCGGCGGGTTTTGCGGTTGATTAACCAGCCTAGTTTTACTTGGTTATTCATGTATTCTTGCATTTTGTCTTGGACATCTTTTAAACTATCGGTGGGCGACATTAATTCCAAGACAAAATCGGGGGCGATGGGAGGGAATTTTTGTTTTTGTTCGGCAGTAAGTGCGTCCCATCTTTCCTTTTTTATCCAAGAGACATCGGGAGAACGATTTGCACCGCTGGGCAGTTTGAAGCAAGTTGAAGAATCGAAACAAATTCCCCGTTGGGTTTGTCGGTTCCAAATTCCCAAATCAGTAGCTATTTCAAAGTTGTAATTTCCTGTTTCTCCTCCGGTAGGTGGCCTGATGATTATTTCTCCTTTGGCATTGCGCTCAAATTTGACATCGGGTTTTCGCGACACAATTGATAAAATTGGTCGTCGGTTAGTTTAACTACAGCACTTTGCTTAACGATTAGGTACAATAGTAGAGGTGATAAGAAAGAGAAAAATGAAACCCTACTCCCTAGAT
>NZ_JAUBQE010000101.1:0-10658 GCF_036701115.1 Microcoleus sp. Pol1C5
TCTAGGGAGTAGGGTTTCATTTTTCTCTTTCTTATCACCTCTACTATTGTACCTAATCGTTAAGCAAAGTGCTGTATCTGTTACTGCTAATAATTTAAAAACAGCACAATTTTAAACAGTTTTCCCTCCGTCGAGTGATCCTAATAGCCCACAAAGAGAGATAAACAAATTAACTCTGCATACCTGATTCTTTTAGTCTATTTGGTCTTAGTCATTTGCATTATATAGCAATTATATGTAGCCATATTTGCTGTCACTTAACTTAAAATTAACTATAGATAAAGCTGATAAGCCTACGTGATAAAATACCAAAATTCAATTTTTAAATTTGCTATTACCATTAGCTAACTTAGGAAATGTTTATAATTAAAATATATATTTACAGATATTTTTATGGTTGAAAAACTCAATTTTGGCGATGAAGTCGCAGGTTTAGGGAACTATGGACGTTAATTAAAGATATTAATTGATCGGCGTTGCACAATTTGAGGGTTATTGTGGTGAGTAGGGTTAGGCGTCCCGCCTGCTTTAAAAATACACGCCTTCGGTCTCATGGACCCATCCACAAAAAAATCAAAATTATCCCACTATTGTGCAGCCCCAATTAACCAGCTCATACGCTATCTTTCACTCTACAAAAACAAACCGACCAGGCGGCATATAAAATCCCCTCGCGCAGAAGCTGGGGAGGGGAAATGGTGAATAAAATTATTGGTTTTAAATTATCGATGTGTAGATCTGTTTTTGCAGTATCAAGAGGTATCCATCAAGCCAACGATCCATGTTGGCCAGTCGCTAAGATAATTTCCCGGTGGGAAACCGAGAAATTATCAACTAAATCAACCTTTTTTCTGGCGTTGAAGCTTAGTTTTCCAATTGGCGAGATCCTTTTGAGCCTGCTGATAACTCTTAGTACCCGACGGCACCAGCGAAGCAGCTTCAACTGCCTCTTTCAGCTTTCCTTGAGAGCCACGCAACTGAGCAATTTTGAGAATACTTTCGCTCCACTCTCCAATTAACTGTTGAGCTTCTTCATACTTCGGCTGACCGGCTTCAATTTTATTAACTTGCTGGATGCCTTTACTGTAAGAAGAGGCAACCCCCCGCTTAATTTGACGCTTAGCAGCCGATAGCAAAGCAATATTTACATCCTGGTCTTTGGATAGCTCCTCCCACTGAGCGATCGCCTGTTTCGACTGATTGTAAACAGGCTGATTGACATCCGGCATCAATTTAGCCGCGCCGATCGCCCCCTGGAAATCGCCCCGAGCAGCCCGCCCGTTAGCTATATCCAAAATTGTCAAACTCCAGCGCTCAATATCCTGCTGAGCCTGCGGGTAGAGCGGATCGCTAGGCGGAATCGTTCGAGCCTTAACCACTGCTTTATTAAAACTAGAAGCCGAACCATCCTTGAGGAAAGTTTTCGCCTCAGCCCACACCTGCTGGCTCGATGGTGGCTGCTTGGTTCCAGTCCCTGCTTGCACCGTCTGCGGTTGGTTCTGCGACCCCCCAGTACCAGTAAATTTTTGAGATCCAGAGTTTTGGGCATTTTTAGCAGGCGATTGAGGATCTCCTTCTTGCTGGCCAATAAAAATTGATTTGTTCGTGACAAAAACCCCTAACAGCAGTACCAAAGCCGTAGCTGAACTCCACAAAATTAGCTGCTGCAAAAATGACTTATCCGACCCCCCGTTATGCTCATCCTCCGGCTGTTGCAAGTTCGGTCGATCGCCCCCCCGATCGGCAGCGGCCACAGCATTTGGCTGCGACACAGGCGGATTCTCAACAGGCGAATCCTGAGCGTTGCGAACTGCCGGAGGCAGATCCATTCGAGCCGTAGCCGTCGCCATTTGCGGGCGATCGAACCCATCAGCCATACCAACCGTCATATTGCCGTTGCGTCCGGCCAACGCAGCAGTTGGTACCCCTGAAGCATCCGGCAAAATCACCAAATTAGCCTTTCCCGGAGGATTCACCACCATCAAAGGTTCTTGTTTCGGACGCAAATGGTGGTCACACAGCTCCGGCAGTCGATCGCTCAAAAAACGGTCTAAACCCTTAATGGTCGTGCACTGTCCCGATCGTAGCCCCTCCAAAAGCGCCGTCGTAAAAAACCCCTGACGCAAAGCCGAAGTTTCCCGCGAAACTTGATTCGGGCGGCAAGAAAGCACCGTTGGAATTTCCAGTTCCCGCGCCAGCTCGACCGTTTGAGAGCCGATCGTTTCCCCCGCTTTCACAATCTGGCTGCGGTTCATATCAACCAGCACCAATACCGTTTCCGTAGGAGCGTTTTTCAGAGTATTCAACAGCAACTCTACTGGAATCCCCGTACCCTGAATGTCAGCCGGATTGCCGTCAACAGGCATCAAATAATCCTTACCTTCATAGCTGACACCGTAGCCGCTAAAAAAACACCAGAGTAAATCTCCCTGTTGAACGTGTTCCGCGCAGAGGCTTTGGGTCAATCTCAGAATATTTTCCCGATTTGGATATGTAGATTGACCCCACAGCGACGGCGAGCTATCGGTCATCAGCAGACATCCATCCGGCGCAAAACCCGCCTCCTCAGTCAAAAAACCGTACAGGGCCTCTGCATCCTCTTGGGCATAACTCAAAGGCTGGAGTAACTGATATTGATTGATGCCTATTGCAATACAAGCGTGATTTTTCATCCCCATATGCCCTATATATATAGTGGACAGCTTGCACAAAACGATAACACATAGCCGTTTAAGGTTATACCCACTTTCGTCAGCACTCACAGAGCAGTTATCCGAAGGCAGAACTCCCAACAACCCCCTAATTTACCATCTTAGAATTTTTAATTTTTATATTGCAGTGAAAAATTATACCCTGTGCCTGCCTTTAGAAAAATAAAGTTAAATTGGATACACAGGCCAGTCTATTTGACTCTAATTTTCACCCAACTACACCAAAAAGGAATAACCCACCAATGGTCTCTACCGCTAAAAAAGAAATTTCCACCCACAGCGAATCGCTACTGAAACAAAAGCATCCTAAAACTCACAGCCACTATAGGTTTCAAGATTTTTTTGCCTTCGATCGCCAGATGGGTACAATTGACGACTGGAATGAGTCGCGCAACATTTTTACCAGCGAAGACTTCATTATCGGTTTGGTGGAGGGGCTCGAAGAAGAAGTCGGCCCCGCGTCCTCTGTCATCATGTATACTATTGGTTGCCAGTGGGGACTTCAAGATTCCGAATTTTTTCAAAAATGGTTTAGTGCCGAATACAGCCAGAACATTCGCCAGTCAAATCTCATGTTTCTGCTAGAAACTTGGTGGTGGCCTTTCACGGCTCAAGGTTGGGGTCGCTGGGAAGTGGACATGAGCGATCGCAAACACGGCTGCATCTTCATCAACCTCTTTGACTCAGCAGTTGCTCGCACATTGGGAGACGTAGGCAAACCGGTTTGTCACCTATACGCCGGTTTGTTCGCCGGTTTCTTTGGCTCTTTAGTCAAAAAGCCTCTGAGCTGCATAGAACTCCAATGTTACTCAATGGGAGAAACCTATTGCAAGTTCCTGCTTGGCAACCCAGATAAAATTGATGCAGCAGCATTCTGGCTCAACGAAGGTGCCAACGCCCGCGATATTCAAAATCGACTGCAACACGGTGAAATATTGCGGTAAACAACCTGGAAAGGCACATCCCCTGCCCTGCCTTTCCTCCCACCAATTTCGCGATCGAAAGTGCGATGGTGGATTTCTCCAGGCAGGAAGTAAAGATGAAAAGTCAAACTTCATGGTTGGACCAATCTGTCCAAGAATTCTTTGGTCACTATAATTGGCTGGGAAAATCTTTAGAAACCCCAAATGGCTCGACCCCCGGTCAACTTCTGAGTTTAACCCAGCCAGTAGCAGACTTTTTTCAAGCTATTTCGTGGGAAGGAATTCCGGAAGTAGGTGCCCTACCCCTACCGCCACCCTTGCCAGTAATTTCTATTTCTGAACAAGCAGAAGTCACCATTGATGACCTATTCGATCTGTTTTAATCTGTGTAGGGAATAGAAAATGAAAAATAGGGCAATCCCTCATCCATCTTCTCTCACCCCTGTTTCCTCATCCCTCAAAATCCATTAGTTAAATCCGTTAAATCCCGTACATTGCTCGTTGCCGAACTTCCTTCCTTTTATCAATTACCGATTACCACTTAATTAAAATCATGCACCCTGAGATTGAGGCGCTGCTGGATCAGGCAGAAAACCGCTTTTTAAAAGGCGAAGAACTCATGGCTTTTAAGCGTCAAGCTGTAACCCTTGTCCAGCGCTTAAAAATTTACGAATTTTTGCGAGAGAAGGAAGCAAGCATCTTCCAACCAGTAGCCAACAAACTACAAGAAACATTCCCCGACGAAAAACAAGAAATCTTAGAACGATCGCTCAAACACTGGGTGTTAGTCTTGCGCTACTGCGCTATGGCTATGCTGCTGAACGATCAAAATTTCCTCGAACAGCGCCTTGTAGACTGGCTTTCCGGCATAGTCGAAGCCCACCAAACTCAAAAAATCGAAGCAACTGTTTGCAATCTGCTGCAAACTCGTTTAAAAGAATTGCTTTCCGAGCAAGCCCGGGCTATATTGCAACCATTTTTTGACCAAGCACAGTCAATTATTATTGACCAAGACAATAAATAATCTGCTTTCTTCCCAATTTCCAATTTCCAATTTCCAATTTCCAATTCCCGATTCCCAATTCCCAATTTCCGATGATTAATATTGCCGACTTACTCAAACAGCCCCGACTCCCTGGAAACTACTTTGCCAGCGATGCCTACGTCCGAGGCGACCTCGAACTCGGTCTCCTCGAAAACCGCCGGGGCGATCGGCTTTTAGCACTCCCAGAAACACTGATTCAAGCCATTTATATTGGCTTAGAACAAGAAACAGGTCAAGCCTCCCGCCTCGTGCTTTTCAACTGCGGTCGCTGGTGGGGTAAAAACTTCTACGTGCGTTTTTGCGAAGAAGTCAGCGAATACTACGGTCAGCCAGTTTCTGAAATGGAAATGGTAGAATTTCTTCAGTCCTTGCAGCAGTGTTGGAAAACTCATGGATGGGGAACATTTGAGCTTGACCCCAGCTATTCCGAACATGGATTTTTAATAGTAAAAATTGCTAACTCTCTTTTTGCTAAAACAGCCCCCAAGTCTAAGCGACCAGCCTGTTTTTTAGAAGCCGGTATTTTAAGTTCTTTCTTTAGTCAGCTTACGGGTCGAGAACTTCACTGCCTGCAAACATCCTGCGAATCATTGGGTTCGGACTGCAACCGCTTTATTTTAGGGCTGCGCGAGCGCCTCCAACCAGCAGATTCTATGGTCGAAGAAGGAAAAGACCATGAAGCTATTCTCAGTCAACTTTTTCAAAAAAACTGACTTATTTGACAGCTATTAGTTTGTTGCTAATAGCTGTCAAATCGATTTTTGGGCAGCCATATTATCGACCGTATCATCAAAACTGTGAGTTAAATTATAAAAAAGCTCGTGAGTTAAAAAATAAGGTTTTAGCAATTCAAATAAAACCTGATGAGAACTAGCAGCTAGAAACTTCATAACTTACTCTAGAAACTCATAAAAATTAAAAGCCATCAAAACCTCAAACATTTTGCTAGAACTTAATGGACGCCAATGAACTTCTAACTCGATATGCAGCCGGCGAAAGAGATTTTAGACTGGCAAATCTGCGCGGCATTGTGTTGAGTCCGATCGATTTATACCGTTCCAGCGATGCCCCAACTCTAATTTTGGCAAACCTCAACCAACACCAGCAACGACCCTACTTAATCGGTGCGAACCTCAGCGGGGCCGACCTCACCAAAGCCCACCTGAGCCGAGCCAATCTCAGTAAAGCTGACCTCAGCGGAGCCAATCTCACCGGCGCCAACCTCATGGCAGCCAGTCTGAGCGGCGCCAATCTCATCGGCGCCAATCTCACCGGCGCCAACCTAGCCGGCTCTCATCTGAATTGGGCAAACCTGACCGGAGCAAATCTTCCCAATGCTAATCTCATAGGTGCAGATATGAGTGCAGCTAACCTCACCAAAGCCAATCTCACCGAGGCCAATCTCAGTAAAGCATATCTGATTAAAGCCAATCTCAACGGGGCAAACTTCAAAGATGCTTACTTAAGTCTAGCGAGTTTGAAAGAGGCAGACTTGACCGAAGCACAGCTCACCGGATCCGAATTATCCAAAGCCAACCTAGCCGGAGCGAACTTAACCCGTGCTAACCTCAGCAAAGCCAACCTTTTGAAAGCTAATCTCAGGCGAGCTAACCTCACTCAAGCCTATTTAAACGGTGCGTGCTTGATTGGCTCAGACCTTAGCGAAGCTTGCTTGGATAGAGCCAATTTGTGCAAAGCAGACCTCAGCAAAACCTACCTGAGAAACATTACTTTGAATGGCAGCCACTTAAGCGGTATTAACCTCAGCGGGGCCGACCTCAGCGGTGTAGATTTGAGCCGCAAACTTTTAACTGGAATTAATATGGCAGAGGCATTGTTGAACGAAGCCAACTTAAGCGGTGCTTATCTGATGGAAGCTAACTTGAGCGGCGCAAACCTCAGCAAAGCCAACTTGAGTCTAGCCTACCTGATCAATGCCGACCTGTCTAATTCTTGTCTGCATGAAATTAACTTGAGCAAAGCTAACCTGAGTAAAGCCAACTTGCAGAAAGCTGACTTGACAGGAGCCAACCTCCGGGGAGCCATTCTCACTGAGGCGGATTTGACGGGAGCGAAGTTGATTGGAGCCACTCTTCCTAATGGCACAGTTTATCGGCGTTAAGTTGTCAACCCCCTTGATTATTTGCCTAGTAAAGTGCGGTTGATGTCCAGAATCGGAAAAAATAGGTTTCTTTCTTCCACCGTGAGATATTGTTTGAGAACCTTTTTCATCACATCGTAGGTCACGGTTGCACTATTTCTAACTTGAACAGCGCCTAAAATAGTTTGCAACCAAAGTAGTAGCCGATCGCGCAACCGTTCAGTATCATTAATCAACAGTGCTGCCGCTGAATGCCTCAACACCCGCACAATATCTCCACGGCACTTTTCAGTCATATCGTTAGCCCCGCGCCGAAATAAACTAGGGTCTAGAGACAGCATTTGTGCTTCCACCTGCCGCATAATTTCTGTTTCAGAGGCTTGAAGTTTTTTATAAGCACTCATCCGGTGATTCAAAGACTGAAAGTAGTCTTTCAAAAATTGGAGTTCTTCTGCACTGGCGTAGCGTCCGTCTGCTTCCATGCTCAAACGCGCAAGTTGACTCAACATAGATTTTTCTCTACTACTAAAATACAAACATATCCGTTTTAAGCTTCTTTAGTCCGAACTAAATACTGTCCTACTTGAAAGCGGGTTTCATTAAGCTGTGTAACGATAGAACGAGTAATTAACTTACCTGATTCTACAACTACTTGACCCGTAATAGGGTGTAATAAATCTTGCTGGGCCCGGCGGCCGATCAGAGCTTCGACATTTTCAATAGCATTAATATACATCCCCGCAGGCAACTGTACAACCACACCCTCGCCCATAATTTGAGCCTGACAAGCAAGTCGCGAATTGGCTTTAGCCGTAGTAATGACTTCCAACGTTCTTCTCTCGCGGCGGTTCATGTCCGACAAGCCTTCCATGCCTTCTTTAATGTAAACATGGCAGGTAGCGCACATTCCCCGCCCCCCGCATTCCTTGAGAACGTCTAAGTCTTTGGAAAGTAAGGCAGACAGGATATTTGATCGCGTTTCGACTGCTATTTCCTCCGCAATTGGATCTAGTTTAATAATTTTAACCATATTGATGTTTGCTCCTGTCAAGTTCAGTATTTAGCAAGTTACGATCAACTTATTCAAAGCGCAAAAAAAATTGGCGATCACTCAAAAAGGTTAAGATGCCTTGACGACAGCATCGGCTTCTGGCTCTCTAACCCCTATGGCATAACCCCACTTCTGTTTTGGTCGTTGCTGTTTCCTCGCCCCGATTCCCCAGCTTAGCCTTGAAAAGCTAAAACCCTAGATACTTTCTGGATGGCATTGAAAAAACTGTAATAGTCGCGATCGACTAAAATAGCAGCCACAGGTAGTTCCAGATCGGGTACCGGCATTCGGCAAGATTGATAGTGATTCCGAAGGTCAAGGATTTTAGTAGGTGCGAGTGTGCGATCGCTCTCAAGGAGGCTGAGAATGAACCTGAGATAACATAGGCTGTACCTGGCGAGCGATTCAACAATTTGAATTTTTGTCAGAATTATTTACATATTTTAATACTAGCTCAAGCTTTTTCTATAATTAGACCGATGCAACATTCTAAGTACCGCATTTTAGGGCTAGTCGGACAAGGACAATTTGGTCGAGTCTTTTGTGCCAGCGTTCGAGAAGCTCCCGCCCAGGACTCCCGCCTCACCAGCCAACTGGTTGCTCTCAAAGAACTTAGTCATCAAAAAGCCCCAACTAGCGAATTCTTGCGAGAGCTGTGGTTTCTGATCACCTTGCAGCACCCGAATATTGTTACCTGCCGAGCTCTAGAACACACAGCTACAGGCAGGTACTTGGTTATGGACTACTGCGAGGGAGGAACCCTCCGCAACCTGCTCAAACAAGACCGCCCCTTGCGTCTGCTCGAAGGTTTACAGCTAGTCATGGAAGTTTTAGCCGGCTTAGACTACGCCCACCGCCGAGGCGTAGTTCACTGCGACATCAAACCCGAAAATATCCTCCTAACTTTAGGAGCAAAAGGTTGGTCGCCCCGGCTTTCTGACTTTGGCATCGCGCGTCGGCTGCCAGAAATTGGTACCACTCGCCTCCACCAAGAAATTTCTCCCGACGCTACCGTAGGTTCCCCCGCTTACATGGCCCCTGAGCGGTTTTACGGTCTTTTTTCCCCGATGTCAGATATATATGCAGTAGGAATTCTGCTGTTTGAATTGCTAATGGGCTACCGCCCTTTCGGGGGAACCCCCGGAGACTTGAGGTGGGCGCACCTGAATCAACGCTTGCAATTTCCCGACGCCATCCCCGAACCTTTGCAAGCAATAGTCAAAAAATCTTTAGAAAAGCTACCAGCCCGCCGTTTTGCCAGTGCTTCCCAAATGGCTCAAGCTCTGCGGCTGATCATGTACGACCCCGCTGTCAGGCAATTGGGCGACTGCATTATTCCTTGGGAAAGCCCCACAAACAGTGGTGATAAAAGCTTGAAGTCTGAAACTGAGTCTTTGCTAGAAGTTGAAGAGGAAAAAGCATCACTGTCGGCGATTAATTTACTTGGGACTGTCCGCTATGCGCTTTCGCAGCCCAAGCCACTGATACTTCCAGCACCGTTGACCGCTTTAATTGCCACTGAAACGTATCTCTATGCTGCTGTAGGTACAGAGGTGAAGGTTTGGTCTCAGCCTGGAAAACAGCTAGTTACAGGAGAAATGTCTACTTCTATTTCATTAATGCCGGAAATTGTGCGGGGCATTTTACCTGTTTCCCACGGCTGCTGCGTTCTCACTCCGCAAAAACTTTACTGGCTCAATGAGCGCTCTTGGGAGCCTCAATGTTTGCTGGATATGGGTTTGAGGCAAGGTCCAGATGCTTTTAAAGCTGCTGTAGACTCTCACGGCAACTGGTTGACAGTAGCGGTTCCCGGCGAACTGCGTTTTTATTCTTTAGCTGGAAACAGCACTCCTGGCGATCAGAAAAAAGCCTTGAAGCTGATCGCTACTGTGCCGTTACCAGAACACTATTTACCAGAATTAATGTTTTTGGATCGGCGACACGTGTTAGCAGTTTGGCCGGACAACGAACCAAAAAATCCCCAAACTATTTTTAGAGTTTACACTCGCCGCGGCACGCCGGTGGGTTCTGTGCGGTTGTCTGCCAGCGTGGGACAGATGCTGTTGACACCTGAGCCTTATACTTTGCTGGGAATTCCTCAAGGTGGTAAAGCGGCGGTGCTGTTGATGAAATTGTGGCCACTCAAGGTAGCACGAATTCCTCTTGAAACTTTGCCCGTGTCTGCTTGTGTGGCTAATTGGGGATGGGTATTGGCAGATGTTGGGGGGCACATAGAAGTGTTAAACAGTCAAGGGATTCAAGTAGGGAGTTTTAGCAGCCCCGCCTCACCCCGGGCGATAGCTCCTTGGGGGAATAGAGGTTTGGTGATTGCTGTCAATACTGAGGAAGAGAGCCACTTGCACTTTTTAGATGTAGATGTTGAGGATACCAACTCGCCCTCGATCATCAAAGGCTGATAACTGGCGTAACAAAAGGAGTTTCGGGGTGTAATTCAGGAGAGTGTATTTGCGGGAGATCGATTCCTGGGAGTTTGATCATGGTTAAAGTACCGTGTCGTGTCAACTTCTGGATTTTGAATCAGAGGAATTGTTAAGAGCGATCGGCTCAATCTGAGACCCAAAAGTCCCTCAGTAAAGTCCAAGAAATGCAGACACACCTTACATATATATGACTCATGCACCAGCCTCCTTCTGTCATCCTAACCCCATGATGCAGCCTCACAGCTTACACTCTAACCTTGCCTAAGGCGTACTGGAAGTAAGGTCCATCATCATGTTGAACCACAGAGTTATTCTACCCATGGGCGGTAGATACTCCCCCCAAAAGTCCCATCTTGCCCAAAAAAAAGACCCCATAGTTAAAAGAG
>NZ_JAUBQE010000102.1:0-10553 GCF_036701115.1 Microcoleus sp. Pol1C5
CCACATTTTGCGGCAGTTCCACTAAACCTTGAGCAGGATTCACCCCAGAAGCACTAAATGTTACAGTACCTTGCAAAGCCGGGCCGCTACTTTGGGAAATAGCCGCAATGTCGCTGGTAGGAATTAGAGAAGTCGGACTTACTTGCAACGCTGCAAATTCAGCATCTGTTAATCCCAAACTACTTCGCACCTGTTCGCGAGTAACTGATGTAAACCCGAAAACATTGGGGACATTAATATTAACCCGACCACCGGCGGCCGATCGCGCATTAGCTGTGATGTCACTATTTTCGTTGGGGAGAGTAATTAGAATATCGCTTTTAATGTTGATATTGCCACCCTCAGAAATACTTGCATCCGTTGTAATTCTGCTGCCTCGGCGCAACTGGATATCTCGTGCTTCAAGGTTAATATTTGCTCCGGGACCGGATGCCGTTCTACCGTCAATGCTGCTTTGGTTGTCAAGAAAAATTGAGTCTGCTTTGACATTAATGTTACCAGCCCGTCCCGATCCCAAAGCTTGCAGATTGAGTGTTCCTTCATTGCGAAGAATCAATTGCCCGACATTTAGATTCAACGAACCTCCGTTAGCCGTAGCATTAGGATCTATAAGCTCAGAAGCAATCCCAACGGAAGTCTGAATTTGACTGTTAAATTCACCTTGACCCCCATTCCCAATAACTTCTACACGACCCGCATTTATTGTGATGCTTCCGGCTTCTCCGCTGCCTAAAGATGCAGTGCTAATAACTCCCCCGCCCCGGAGAGTCAGTACAGGTGTAGAAATGTTGATACTCCCTCCCCGATTAGCAGTATTGGCATCAGCGCAGATGAAACTGGGATTCCGACTGCCGTTGGCCAAAACTCCAGAAAAACCCTCGACTGTTACTGACTCAGTGGCCCTAACTGTCAAATTACCTCCGGGCCCCCCAGTTGTATTCAATGGTTGGTTGCCCACAACTGCTCCGCTAGATAAACTAATCCCGCCTCCGTCAGAAATCCTCAACCGCTTCGTGTCGATATTAATGTCCCCAGCTTCCCCATTCACACCGCTGGCAGTTGAGCCAATTAAACTTGCTACGGGACTTCCAGTGGGAGTCCGCAGCACTTCTACTGATTCATTCGCTTTAATGTTGATATTCCCCGCTCCTCCTTCACCGCGGGTGATGCTGATCACACTAGCACCATCGCTTACGGTTAAACGTTTTCCCTCAAAGGTGATATTTCCTCCCCTACCGGTACTCCCCAAAAGTGGGCCACTGTGAATTGCAGAAGCGAGCATATCTAAAACCCCGGCACGGATGGTTATATTTCCGGCGTTGCCAGCACCTAACGTGGTGGTAGTCAATGCGCTTCCATTGTCCATCAGCAATCGTCCCGTGTCGATCGTGATGTTTCCGGCGGCTCCCATGCTATTAGTGCCAGTTATCAGCAGAAGTTGTGGGTCAAAAGGGTCGAAAGAGCCAGATACCGTATAGTTACCACCAAACACTCTATAGTTATCTAATCCAATTCCGAGCATTTCTACTGAGTCGGTAGCGCGGATGTTGATAGCGCCTCCGGCACCACTTCCTGCTGTCAGCGTGGAGATTTGCGCTCCACCTTGGACCCGAAACTGTTGAGCGTTAATATCGATCGCCCTGCCATCAATATTTCCCAAAGTCAGGGCATAAATTCGCCCATTATTGAGATTGACATTTCCACCTCGAATATCGACTTTGCCACCACCGATTCCACTGGTATTGATCAGTGAGCCGTTGGTCATTTCAATATTACCAAAGTCGGAAATCTTGTCATAGTTTAAATTTAATCCAAAAGGCGTTGACCCCAATCCAACCATCCCCGGACTAGCGACGCTACCCAGCAAAATTTGTCCTGTAGATGCAGTAACACTTCCCTGATTTAATTCAATATCTCCACCCACTAGGGCGAGTGTTTGTCCCGGCCCAACTGCTAAGCCCAGGTTATTGAAAATCGGCGGAATTCCTGGGGGTAATTGTGGTAAATTCAAGGCTGGTGCTGCTGAAGAGTTAATGATTTTACCAGGATTTTCTCGAAAATTTAAACCGATAGGTATATTGACATTTAACAGCGGTAATGATTGCGAATTGCTGCTGAATTGATAGCCATTATCGAAAACTACGCTATCAGCAGAACTTGCTAAAAATGAACCACGTAAATCTAACCGAGCATTGGGGCCGAAGACAATCCCTTTGGGGTTAATTAAGAATAAATTGCCGTTTCCCAAAACTCCCAGAGTTCCTAAAATATTAGAAGGGTTGCCACCAGTAACGCGGGTAAAAATATTCGCAATTCCGCTGGGATTGGCAAAATATGCTCCCCGCCCTTCACGGATGTTAAATTCGCGCAAGCTATGAAAAAGGTTAACGCCGCGACTTGCACCGCCTTCTATTCTGTCCGAGGGTAAATTATTAATAGTGTCGGGAACTGTGCGCGAACTTTCTGCACCCAAGCTATTATCGGGGATGATTTGGGCGATCGCGGGGACAGGAAACAGCAGTAAAAATGCACAAAATAGGGCGGAAGATAGGGGCTGCATCTTTGAAGTCTGGTTAATTTAATATTAAGAAAAATTAAGAAAATAGCGAGGGATTAGCTAAAACCTAAAGAGTATCTATCGAGGTACGCAAACACCCGTCGATTTCGGATTGCGAATAGATGCACCACCATGTGAATTATAGGCTACCAGCGTTACTTGTCCTCGATCGTCCATTACCCAACCTTGAGCGGGAATAATTTCTGTTGGCCGAACTTCTATGGATGCTCTTTTGCCTTCGACTTGCTGACTTTCACCTACCGCTGGTTCCACCCACGGAAACGGCGATGCAGCGCTGCTGAGAACTTCATTAGGACTCGGTGGCAATCCCCCCCGCCCCGTCACAGTAAACTCGTTCTCGGCCCCTTGGATGCAGGGATTTGCAGCAATTAACGCAGCCGGATTGACCACATTTTGTGGCAGTTCCACTAAACCTTGAACGGGATTGACTCCAACAGAACTAAATGTTACCGCCCCTTGCAAAGCCGGGCCGCCACTTTGGGAAATCGCCGCGATGTCGCTGCTGGGAAGCAGAGATGTAGGGCTTACTTGCAGCACTGCAAATTCGGCGTCACTGAGCCCCAACCTGTTTCTGACTTGTTCGCGACTCGCTGCTGTAAAACCAAAAACATTGGGGACATTGATATTCACGCGGCCGCCGCCTGCTGTGCGGGCGTTGGCTGTGATGTCACTGTTTTCTTGCGGGAGGGCGACAAGAATGTTGCTGTTGATGTTGATATTGCCGCCGTCTGAACTGCCTGCATCGGTGGTAATTTGGCTGTTGCGGCGCAATTGGATGTCTCGCGCTTGCAGGTTAATATTTGCTCCTGTACCGGATACAGTCGTACCGTCCATTCTCGCTTTGTTCTCAAGAGCGATCGAATTGGCGACAACATTAATATTACCAGCGCGTCCGGTTCCCGTAGCCTGCACTGTCACTGTAGCTCCATCTCTGACAATTAGTTGATCGGCATTTAGATTCAACGAACCGGCATTTGCCGTCGCCTGGGGATTAGTACCAAATATCTTGCCCACCGAAGCATCAATTGTACTGATAAAAAGACCATTATTTCCGCTGCCGCTGACCTCGATTCGATCGGCATTAACAGTAATATTCCCCCCATCTCCCACCCCCAAAGAGCTCGTAGAAACTACCGCCCCATCCCGCACGGTTAGGCTTGGCGTATCAATGCGAATCTCCCCGCCCGGACTAGAGCTCAAAGTTCCAGAACTCAGCGCACTAGCACTCTGAATTCCGCTGGTCAAAAGTTGAGAAATACCTGAAATTTCTACTGATTCACTCGCCCTAACTGTTAAATTTCCAGCAGGCCCCCCATCCCTAGAAAACAAAAACCTGCCAATTAACACACCCGTTCCTACTGTAAACGCAGAACCTCCAGAGAGAGTCAACCGCTTAGTATCGACGTTAATATTCCCCGCCCTTCCGTTAGAGCCGATACTCAGGGTGCTAATTCCGGTTGATACAACTGTTGTCGGGCCGGTGTTAGACAATTCTACTGATTCAGCAGCTTTAATGTTGATATTCCCCGACGGGCCGCTGCTGTAGCTTGTGCTACCCAGAATAGAACCGTCGCGCATAATTAATTTCCCCACATCAACACTAATACTTCCTCCCGCACCGCTACTTTCTTTAGCTGTCCCGTTGTTAATTCCAGAACCCACCATCTCAAAAGTATTGGCACGAATGATTAAATTTCCCCCATTACCACCGCCAAAAGTGATACCGCTACCTACGACCCCATTGTTGAAGAGCAGGCGGCCGGTGTCGATCGTAATATTCCCCCCCGAACCAGCACCAGCACTAGCATTAAACAGCACGAATAGCGGGTCAAACGGGTCTGTGGTTCCCGATACCAAATATTTAATTGCAAGCTGTTGATATCCCTCAACTCCCAGCCCGCTCATTTCTACTGAATCAGCAGCGCGGAAGTTGATATTACCTCCTGCACCATCTCCTAGAGTCAGGGTAGAAAATTGCGTGCCGTTTTCCACCCGCAACTTTTGAGCGCTGATATCGATACCTCTACCATCAATATTTCCTAGTGTCAGCGCATAAATTCGCGCCCCGCTGAGGGTGACGTTTCCACCTTTTAACTCTACTCTACCGCCACCGATTCCGCTGGTGTTGATGAGTGTTCCCTCGGCTATTTGAATATTGCCGAAGTTCTGAATATTGTCATAATTTAAAGTTAAATTTCCCTTTTCTTCCGCTGTCAGTGCCAAATTAACTAAACCGGGACTGGCTGCGCTACCCAGTAAAATTTGTCCGCTGCTGGCGGTTAAATTACCGCCTTGGAGTTGGATGTCGCCGCCAATGAGTGCTAAAGTTTGACCTGGTTCTACTCCTAAACCAACTCGATCGCTAATCGGAATTGGCACAGGAGAGGCTGGGAGGTTTACCTTTCCTACAGCCGTCGATTGATTGACAATTGCACCGGGATTGTCTCTAAATCTTAAACCAACGGGAATATTAACGGTTAAGAGCGCAGATGTTTGTGGGTTGGTGCTGCTGAATTCAAAGCCGTTATTAAACACAATACTGTCAGCACTCGAACCGATAAATGAACCGCGCAAATCTAACCGCGCATTCGGGCCGAATATAATTCCTTTTGGGTTAATTAAAAATAAGTTACCGTTTCCTAAAACTCCCAGAGTTCCTAAAATATTAGAAGGGTTTCCGCCAGTAACGCGGGTGAATATGTTGGTAATTCCGCTGGGATTTTCAAAATAAGCTCCCCGCCCTTCACGGATGTTAAATTCGCCCAAGCTGTGAAATAGGTTAACCCCGCGAGTTGCGCCGCCAGTGATTCTATCTGAGGGTATGTTATTGATTGTATCGGGAACGGTGCGTGAACTTTCCGGGCCCAAGCTACTGTCTGGGATGATTTGGGCGAAGGTTTTCGAGGGAAATAGCAATAAGAAAACAAAAAGTAGGCCGGAAGACAGGCGAGACATACCTTAAACCCTGTTATATAAATAATATCGTTTCCGGTTCCATCAGAATTATATATCTGGATTATATCAGTGCGATCGCCTCAGTGTTCGATCGGCTCTCTTTCACCCCTAAAGTGGACTTTTCGCAAATATAATAAAGATAGCTTTTTTCAATGCGACGTTTGAAGGTAACTCAGAGGAGGAACAGTCATGAGGTTGAATGAGTTGCCGGGAGCGGAGCTAATTCTACCTGGATTGGACGAGCTTCATCATGGTAAGACGAATACAGTTGAGTCATTGTTAGTCGCGATCGCAGCAACGCGCCTAGCCGAAGCCGGCTTAGATGTTCCTAAAGATCGTCTAGCAGCAGAGCCAGAACTGACCTTGTATGCTCTTCTTGAAGATGAACGGGATGATGCCTACCTCTATTACAATGCTTTGCTGAATCGCCTGAATAGCTTTTGCAACGCACTTGAACTTCGTTATATGTATAAGCTATGAGAATTGGATTACGCTATTTCAAAAAACTTTTGCGCGAGCGTATTAAAAACAAGATTGACAACCTTGCCAGATCCGCAGTCATAGGCTAAGATTTTGCAAACGTCGAGAACACAATAACGATAATTCCAACTATGAACTACCGAAACCACATCACGATCGAACCCAATAAACGTGGTGGCAAGCCTTGTGTACGCGGCTTGCGAATTACGGTTTATGAAGTGCTTGAGTACCTGGCTTCCGAGATGACTGAAGCAGAAATTCTCGACGATTTCCCCGATCTGACGCGAGAAGATTTAAAAGCCTGCATAGCTTATGCTGCTGACCGTGAGCGTCGGTTTATGACTGCTTCATTATCCGCATGAAATTACTTTTTGATGAAAACTTGTCGCCCAAGTTGCCGAACCGTTTGAGCGATATTTTCCCAAATTCGCTTCACGTTCGAGATGTGGGGATGAAAGCAACGATCGACCCAGTAGTTTGGGATTATGCAAAAGACAATAATTTGATGATTGTCTCGAAAGACGCGGATATGCACGATCTGAGCTTAGTATTCGGGAATCCACCGAAAGTTATTTGGCTTCGCCTTGGAAACTGTTCGACATTGCAAGTTGAAAATTTGCTACGTCGGTATTTTAACGAAATCAAATTATTTTATGAAGACGAGAATTTATCGCTGCTTGCTTTATCATAACTGTACCGCAACTGCGATATAATTATAAGTTAGACACACATAATTGATATATGTAATTTAATTGCTACGATGATTCCACACAGAGATACTCTTTTAAAGGCACGTAAAGTCTATTCACAATGTGCGAACAAAGTAGAAAAAAGTATTGCAGCCCAAGGACTTACTCCATTGCTCTCAACCCAAGTTATTGGAATAGGTGTTGCGACTGAATGGGTAAGACGTGCGGCAGAGATGGACAACATTCATTACATGGGCAAGAACTTAAATAAATCGAAAAGTAACGATTTGTTTATTGAACTTTTACGATTTAACTTCTCGTGGTTTGCTCTTAATGCAATCTTTACTCGGAATGAGCTGCTGTCTTTATTCGGAACTCCCTCTGATAAGAGTGAATACTCAGCATTTTGTCTTCTGTACACTCATGCTGTACCACAAAATGCAACAGTAAGCTTGCAGAAACTTCATCGGCTACTGAATACACCAATTACAACACGGTTGCCCAGCACCAGTAACCATTCCGTCTCAACACTGGAAGCTATCTATTTGAAATACTTACCAAACAACATTCGTGGGCGCACTGCAAAAGCTATGCAGCAAGCAATAGAGGCACGAAATGCTAACTCTATTGATATGCCTACCCTTTTATACGGATTCCGAAACTGGTCTGTGCATGGCAATACACTACACGGTTGTTTTGGAAGTCATCCCGGATTCCTAGAATATGCGTCTCTCCTTCAAGAGACTTTAGCGGACGTACATTACGGGACAGCTAGAAAACTCATGAGCTTACTATAACCCTTTAAAACCCCAAAACCTGATAACCCTTTCGAGCTATCAGGTCGTCACCTCGACCTGCCCATGAAGTAACTTGCATCGTGTGGTAGACAGTCAGGGAGTTGCGCTGTGTCCTGCTAAGTAAAGCAGGCTAAACTTTAAATATGATTATTGAAACGCAAGTCGAATAACATTTTCAAACTATATTATAGTCTAAGACAGCAGAATCTAGGATACTGTAGAAAGTGTTTAGTTTCGATCGCGCTCAATCCAACCTAAAATTTAGAAAGCGAAGTAATTAATCCGAAAGTATAGGCCTTTTTCCTGCAAAGTTCGATCGCCCGATCGAGCATTGATCAAAGGAATGCCGTAGTCTAGACGCACATTCAACCGATCGCCCATCTGCCAAACCAGGCCCAAACCCGCACCCAGCAGTTTATCCGAGTCAGGATTCGCCTTTTCCTCCGACTGGTTCCACCCTACCCCAAAATCGATAAACGGAGCGACTTGCAACAATCCTTGGACTTCCGGGACACGCCAAACCGGGATTCGCACTTCAGCAGATGCGATCGCACCGCTATCAGTTAACAGCAAATCTTGGCGGTATCCGCGCACGCTTTGAACGCCGCCGATCCCAATTTGTTCGAGGGAAAGCAGGGGGCGATCGGCTAATTGAATGTCAGAACGCACTATCAGCAAGGTTTCTGGCGCTAGCAGCCGCACGTACTGGGCTTGTCCGCGCCACGCCAGAAAGCGGCTGTCGGGCCCGCTATCGTTCGCAGTCGCGCCGAACAGATTAGTGCCGAGGGAGAATTGCGATCGCGCGGCGAACACTTGGTTGGAACTCCGCTGCACGTATTCTTGAAAAAAGCGCACAGCCGAAACCCGGGTTTCGCCGCGATCGTTTGCTCCCGCCGAAAGCGCAAATCGTTCCCCTGACAGGAATGTATCGCTTTCTTGCCGCGAAAAACTCAGTCCCAAAGCCAAAGTGCGATCGGGCTTTTCGACAATCGGCTGCCGGTAAGTTAACTCGTAAGTCCGCGATTTCCCCTCAATTTCAGCAGCATCAAACGGTTCCTCAATGATGTTGGTGCTAGCAGCACTCGCAGCGAACCCAATCGTGCCGTTGCGCGCGTTGACGGGGACTGTGTAGCTGCCGTTGAATTCATTGCTGCCGTCGGTGTTAGCATAAGATACCTCTAGTCCGTCGCCCAAACCGAGCAAATTTGCTTGATTGATGCGAACACCGCGCCGAAAACTGCCGACGCTGGGCGATCGGTTGTTGTCTGCGAACACTTCACCGTTAAAGCTATCTGCTTCTTTTACCCGCACTTCTAAACGGCTGTTTTCCGGGCGGCTTCCGGCTTGCAATTCGGCGGAAATATTGCCAATTAAGGGGTCGAGTTGCAGCAATTGCAATGCTTCTAGCAGACGATCGCGATTCAGAGGGCGTCTGGTAGCGCGCTCAAGGCGCGATCGCACGTAATTGGAATTTAAGCGCCTGTTTCCAGTAATCACAATTTCATCTAATCCGCCTTCTACAATCCGAATTTTCACCACACCTCCGTCTCTCGGAAAGCTTTGGTTGGCGAGAATGACAGCGCCGGAATTGATGTATCCTGCCGCTACATATTTTTGAGTGACGGCTGCTTCGGCTGCGATCAGTTCAGCAAAGGTGATTTCGCGCCCCGCAAACTGTTGCGTAACTTCTGCGAGTTCGCGATCGCTAAAAGCTGTGTTGCCCTCAAATTCAAAGCCAGCGACCTTAATTGTACCCGGAATACCTGGTCTAATTTCGCTTTCAACGGGCATTGGTTGGGTGGGTTGGAGGGGAGACGGCGCAGGCGGTTGCGGCGGCTCAGGAGCTGGTAATTCGGGTTCTCGCGGCAGAATTGGGTTGGGTAGTTGGGCCAGATGCGAGGCTCGATCGATACCCAAATCAATTTTTTGTCGGTCAATATTTTCTTCTAGTTTTTGATCTGAGTTAAAAAGCTGGGTTTCTTGAGTTTTTGTGCTGAATGTGCGATCGGTCTGAGATGTTGCACCATTGTCAATAAGCGTTTTACGGGCGGGCAGGATGCCCACCCCACAAGAAAAATCACTCGTTGTGGAACAGGCATCTTGCCTGTTCTTGAGAATGCTGTAAGATGTCACATCGACTGAATTTGCCGGAGACGGCGGTAAGTCGGGAGTTTCCGTCGCCACTGAGTGTTCTGACTCTGTGGGTAACTGCGTTTCCTCGTCTTTTACCGGCAAGTCTTGGCGTTTGTCAAAAGTGGTATCGTTGGGGGCTAATGCTCGATCGCCTCCGCTGCTGACTGCTGCCAAATCCTCAACATTTGAGGTCAAAATTTCAACGGTGCTAGCGGATGTTTTCGCTGGTTTTCCCAGCCAAACTAACCCAAAAATTCCAGCGAGTAAAAATATTTTTTGTGAGCGACAAGCCATAGGATCTAATTATTATCTCGCTTAAGTGGGGGAAAATATTTTCAGGAAGTGAGCACCCTCAAGTAAAAATCAATCTTAACAGCAAAAAAGGAAACAGCCGACGCAGCCAACAGTTTCGGCGACGCTACAAACCAAAAGGTCGATCGACGGCTGTTCACTTCCCAAGACTTACGCACCAACCGGGTTCTTATCCGAAAAAATCTCGTGTAAGTCGATCGTAAACGGTAAAAAAAACCAATTTTTTTTGTTGCAAAACCTACGCTTTCATGCTAATGGCGCAACCAGAACAGTCCTGCACGCCAGGGTAAACCAGAAACCGGGTTGTGTCCGAAAAGACGCGCTACAACTGAGATATGGCACCCTTCTCAATAATCTTTTTATGAACAGGCAAGATGCCTGTTCCACAAGAGATGAATTTTCTTGTGAAACAGGCATTTTGCCTGTTCTTAATAATAGTGCAAGATGTGAGTTACAGCCTGCAGAGCCACTAAAAAACCCGGTTTCTTTGATTTTGGTGCATCATACCAAATCCGACTTTAATACCCCCTTTACATTACTCACAAGTTAAGCTAAAACCAAAGTTGTCAATGAGTAATTTTACTCATTTTTTACCTGTTGACCCAATTA
>NZ_JAUBQE010000011.1:0-141044 GCF_036701115.1 Microcoleus sp. Pol1C5
CTGTGAGATTGCCGTTGCGATTGTTGCCTCAAGAGTTGACTTCGGCAATCAATTTAAAGTCAACTGTTTTGGTAGGGCCTTTAAACCCCTCAAATGATACCGTCCCCTCTCTCGAAGGCTTGCACGTTTTAGCTGTAGACGATCGGCTCGATACCAGGGAACTCTTAGAATTTGTGCTCAAAAGCTACGGGGCGGAAGTTTCGACGGTGGAATCTGCCAGAAGTGCGATCGTTGCTATGAAGGAAAACCCCGGCAGATATGACGTGCTAATCTCGGATATCGGAATGCCAGAGGATGATGGGTATTTCTTAATTCGAGAAGTGCGAGCTCTTGCAGCAGAAGCCGGAGGAGAAATTCCCGCCGTTGCGCTGACTGCTTATGCGAGCGATCGAGAACGCGAAAAGGCGATCGAAGCTGGTTTTCAAATACATATTTCCAAACCTGTTCAGCCCGATCAAATAGCATTAATAGTTGCCAATTTAGCGGGAAGATATTAATTTTTTTGGAGTTTTGATTTATGATATTTGAGATTAGATTAGGCAGTTAAACTCTTGTCCCCCCCTTCTTAAGGGGGGTTAGGGGGGATCGATCCGAGATTAGGAGGATGATGACCAAATTAAACGACTCGAATTTCCACCTACCTTACAACCCAAAACTCATCTCTATCGCCAAGGAACTTCGGAAAAATCCAACTCCAGCCGAAAAGAAACTTTGCCAAGATTTTCTCATAAATTTCCCTTTTAGAGTTTTGAGACAGATCCCGATCGACAATTTTATTGTAGATTTTTATTGTGCTGCTTTAAGATTGGTAATTGAGGTTGATGGCGAAAGTCATTTTACCGAATAGGGGAAACAATATGATGCGGAAAGAACAGGGATTTTCGAGGGGTATGGACTGCAAGTCGTCAGGTTTACGAATGTTGATGTGTTGCAGTGTTTTGAGGGAGTTTGTCAGGAGTTGTTGAGTGTGTGCGATCGTCATTCTTAGCGCCAGATCCCCCCTAACCCCTTTTAATAAGGGGGGGACAAGAGTGCGATCGGGCATCTCGTAATAGTTAAGGCCAGATCCCCCCTAACTCCCCTTAATAAGGGGGGGACAAGAGAGTTAGGTTGCGCTAAAAACAATTGCTAAAAATACCACAATATGAGAGTATACAAAAAAATATAATAATTACGGAGTTCAGATTCTTGGTAAATATTAAATGTCGGGGCATTACTTTCTCAAATATCGAAGCCGTAATCTTTGACAAAGACGGCACTCTAGAGGATTCTCAAGAGTTTTTAAGACTGTTGGGGATGAAGCGAGCGCGCCTCGCAGACGCTCAAATTCCGGGGGTTGGAGAGCCTTTACAAATGGCTTTTGGCATCGAAAGCGGCAGCATTGACCCCACGGGCTTGCTAGCAGTCGGTAGTCGCAGGGAAAATGAGATTGTTGCAGCGGGCTACATCGCGGAAACCGGCAGGGGATGGCTGGAATCTTTAACTATTGCGCGCCGCGCTTTTGACGAAGCTGACGAAATGTTTAAACATAGTGCTGTTTCTCCTTTATTTGTCGGCAGTTTGGAAGTGCTGAAATATCTTTCGGAAGCGGGTTTAAAACTGGGAATTCTTTCGGCGGCTACAACGGAGGTTGTGCAGAAATTTGTGAAACACCACGCATTAGGTGACTACATTCAGTTAGAAATGGGAGTGGATTCAACGGTTCACAAACCCGATCCGAAATTGTTTTTGGAAGCTTGTGAGAAACTCGGAGTAAATCCCGCAGCAACTTTAATGGTGGGAGATTCAGCGGGCGATATTCAGATGGGTAAAAATGCGGTCGCGGCTGGCTGTATCGGGATTTGTTGGGGGAAGGCCCAGGCTAGTCATTTGGAAAATGCGGATGTGGCGATCGCATCTTTGGATGAAATTAAAATTTTAGCAGATTGAGCAAACATGACATCGCCTGGGCAGGTTTTGCTTGGGAAAATCTCGCTTGTAGCTGAGTCCAGATCCCCCCTAACCCCCCTTAAGAAGGGGGGGACAAGAGTGTTCAAAGTCTCCCTTTTTAACGGGGAAGAGTCTTCTGTTTCGTCCCCCCGTTAAGAAAGGGAGACAAGAAATAGCATTCAAAGTCCCCCTTCTTAAGGGGGATTTAGGGGGATCTGGCCTCGGCTATAAGCGAGAGATACAAAGGTTTTTAATCTTAAGTTAACACGATAAAAAGCATTGCCGTTTCCCTACAGCTAACAACGCAAACCCAGAATTACGACATCTCTTTCAACGCCGTCAAGTTCGGCAACTTGTGGCATATATCCCCAGCGCTGAAAGCCAAATTTTTCAAACAATCTTACACTCGGCTGATTGTGAGCAAAAATTATTCCTATGAGAGTTTTAAGCTTCAATTCTGAACTCCGCACAATTGCCGATTGCAATAAATTTTGTCCGATTCCGCAGCGTTGGCGATCGGGTGCGACGTAGATGCTAACTTCTGCTGTATGCTGATAGGCGGCGCGTCCGTAGAAAAGCTGAAAACTCAGCCAGCCAACAATATTTTGTTCTGATTCCATTACCAAAATCGGCCAGGAATTGGGCGAGTGTTCTCTGTACCACGGGAGGCGGCTTTCAACTGAGACTGGTTTTAAATCTGCTGTGGCCATTCTGCCCGGTATTGCTGCGTTATATATTTGGACAATTGCTGGCAAATCGCTTTCTTCTGCGTCGCGAATTTTCATCGTTGGGTTGGCTGTTGACGGTTGACTGTTAACTAATGACTAATAACTAAGGACTCTTGTACAGTTCCATAATATCGCTGAGGGCCATTCTTGAATTTGGTCCCAAAGTCAGCAGCGATGTGTGTCCTCGCTGCAAGTGTTCTGCCGCCGCACAGCCGATCATTGCGGCGTTGTCCGTACAATATTTTAATGGCGGAAACAATACTCGCAAGTTGTGTTTTGCTGCTGCTGCTTGTAAGTGTTTTCGGAGTCCGCTGTTTGCTGCAACTCCCCCGCCCACTACAATAGTGGTAAGCCCGAAATTTACCGCACAGTCGATCGCTCTTTTTGTTAAACCCTTGGCTACTGTTTCCTGAAAGCTGGCCGCAATATCATTAATTGTAGAGGCAGGCAAGAACCCTTCCTCATCCACATTGTTATTTTGTTTCTTGAGTTTCTGTACTAATTGCAAAACTGCGGTTTTCAAGCCGCTAAAACTGCTGTCGTAGGGATGGTAGCCGCCACCAGGCAAGGAAATTCTGCCTTCTGGTAGAGGATATGCTTGGGGATTGCCAAGGGCGGCCAATTTGTCAATCAGCGGCCCGCCCGGATATCCTAGCTGCAACAGTCTCGCAACTTTATCAAAAGCTTCGCCGGCAGCGTCGTCGCGCGTGTGTCCTACTGTTTCATAAACGCCGCAATCTTTGACATAAATAAAGCTAGTGTGTCCCCCGGAAACTAACAAACACAAAAACGGTGGCTGCAAGTCGGGTTCGGTAAGGTAAGAAGCGTAGATGTGCCCTTCGAGGTGGTGGACGCCTAAAAAAGGTTTTTGATGGACTATTGCCAAGCTTTTCGCCGCTGTCAGCCCGACTAACAATGCACCTACTAAACCGGGGGCACAAGTCGCTGCAATGCCGTCAATTTCTGACCAACTGAGGTTTGCTTCACCGAGACACTGGGCAATTACCTGATTGAGCATTTCTAGGTGACTCCGCGAAGCCACTTCCGGCACAACCCCACCAAACTGCTCGTGGATTTTAATTTGCGATGCTACAACATTGCTGCAAACTTGACGATTCTTAACAATTGCTGCTGCTGTTTCGTCACAACTTGTTTCGATTGCGAAAATGGTTGCCATTAACTGGTAATTTTATTTGATAGGTTAGTTATTGCTAGCTTAACTAATTCGGCGCAAGTCCCCCGCTCTACCTGTACTCAGGTTATTGTTAAGGGATTTTTGCCCGCTCGACAGGTAAGGTCATCATCTGATGCAAGGAAGGAATATCCTCGCGGTATTGCTAGCTCAGCATTGACCTATGAAAACGCTAATCCCTCATTCTATTGGGATTTGCTGCATCAATGATGGATACTTTACACTGTCAACAAACACGGTAATCTGGATTCCAGATCGGCAAGTTGAAATGCTTGTACAAAAACTTATTGTTTTGTAACAAAAGGAAACAATTCCATGCGACGATTGTTTGCTGCAATTTTAGTGTTGAGTGTCTGGATCAGTTTTGCTCCAGTTGCTTCGGCTTACAATTTAGTGCCGTGCAAGGACTCTCCCGAATTCAAGGAACTGGCTAAAAATGCACGTTCTACCAATGGCGACCCGGCATCTGCGAAAGCAAGATTCGATCGCTATTCCCAAGCTATGTGCGGCCCGGAAGGATACCCGCACTTAATCGTAGACGGCAACTTGAGCAAAGCAGGGGACTTCTTGATTCCTAGCATACTGTTCTTGTATATCGCAGGTTGGATTGGTTGGGTGGGCCGTTCTTATCTGCAAGTTACCAAAAAATCAGCAACCCCAGAGGAAAAAGAGATTATTATCGACGTTCCTTTGGCAATCAAATGTATGCTGAGCGGCGTTTTATGGCCTCTGGCAGCTCTCACATCAATCACCAGCGGTGAAATGTTTGCGAAGGACGACGAAATTACTGTTTCCCCCCGCTAAAATTGGGAAATGGAGAAGAGCTAATAGCTAACAGTTAATTCATTAACTGGAAATTAGCAATTAGCCATAGACCGATCGGCAATTACCAACTGTCTCGAATTTTCAGGAGCAGAATTCATGCAATACTTTGTCAAGTTTCTTTCGACAGCACCAGTATTGGCTATCCTTTGGATATCTATTCAAGCTGCGGCTTTAATTGAATTTAACCGCTTTTTCCCAGACCTGCTTTTCCATCCAATGCCTTAAGATTTGAGGCCAATTAGGTTGCAAAACCTAGGAGGTAAAAGTTGAGAGTTTTGATTTTTGAATTATGAGTTACAGGTTAATTTAAAGCTCAAATATCAAAACTCTCAAACCATACCAGTTCGTGCTAGACAGCGTATAACTGGGTAAAATCCAAGGATATCAACTATTTAGTTATCAAATTAGTTACCAATGACTAATGATTACTGACTAATGACTAATGACTAATGACTAATATTGTGAATCGATGAAGTCTTATCTCGCCGCAGCAATTCAAATGACTAGCTTGCCTGACCTGCAAAAAAATTTGGTTCAGGCAGAGGAATTAATCGACCTGGCAGTGCGTCGGGGTGCCGAGTTAGTTTCCTTACCAGAAAATTTCTCGTTTATGGGCGAAGAGGAGGAAAAGATTGCTTTAGCAGAGGCGATCGGACTCCAAAGCGAAAAATTCCTCAAAACGATGGCCCAACGGTTCCAGGTAACGATTCTGGGCGGCGGATTTCCAGTGCCGACTCCAGGGGGAAAGGTATACAATACTTGTTTGCTGGTAGACCCAAACGGCACTGAAGTGGCAAGGTACAGAAAAGTACATTTGTTCGATGTGGATGTTCCCGACGGCATTACTTACAGGGAATCGAACACTGTGAAAGCTGGTGAAGATTTGCCGTCGGTTTATGTGTCGCCGGAGTTTGGGACGCTGGGACTTTCGGTGTGCTATGACGTGCGGTTCCCGGAAGTGTACAGGCATTTGTCGTACAAGGGGGCTGATATTTTGTTCGTGCCAGCGGCGTTTACTGCTTACACTGGCAAGGATCACTGGAAGGTTTTATTGCAAGCTAGGGCGATCGAGAATACTTGTTATATGATTGCCCCAGCACAAACTGGCCGCCACTACGGTCGCCGTCAAACTCACGGTCACGCGATGATTGTAGACCCTTGGGGTGTTGTGTTGGCGGATGCTGGAGAGGAACCGGGTGTGGCGATTGCAGAAATTAATCCCGATAGATTAGAACAAGTCCGCCGCCAGATGCCGTCGCTGCAACACCGGGTTTTTCTGTGAATGAATTTTGAGATTAATTAATCTCAAAATTTCATTTCCCGTCAGCGACAAGACCTGAAAAGTTTTTATTGTCGCGAGGAATTGTGTAGGTTCGTACACAAAAAAACTTAGCTCATGTGGGTGCGATCGACAATAATAAGCGGGTGGGGACGGATTTACGCCGATCGATGAGTGATATTGTCGATCGGACGTGACTCTGGCCCCCACAGCTTAATATATTGTTTTTTCCCGCCGATGAACGGCCAATAACTCGCGATAAAATATCTAATGCAGGTTCAATGGGCGTGCACTTCTGCTAAAAGGCGAATTGGCGAAAGTAGAATTGCACGAAATGCGTCTTTTTGGAGAAATGAAACACACTCTTTCGGTTTTAGTTGAAGATGAAGCGGGTGTCCTCACTCGAATTGCTGGTTTGTTTGCCCGTCGGGGTTTTAATATTGAAAGTCTGGCCGTTGGCCCGGCGGAACAAGGAGGAGTGTCTCGGATTACGATGGTTGTACCGGGAGATGACCAAATTATCGAGCAGTTGACAAAGCAACTGTACAAGTTGATTAACGTGCTTAAAGTTCAGGATATAACGGAAATTCCCTGTGTGGAACGGGAGTTGATGTTGCTGAAAGTTAATGCTGCTAGCGGGACGCGATCGGAGATCATTGAGTTAGCTCAAATTTTTAGAGCGCGAGTTGTGGATATTGGTGATGATACGCTGACATTGGAAGTGGTGGGAGATCCCGGTAAAATGGTGGCGATCGTCCAGGTTCTGAATAGATTTGGGATTAAGGAAATTGCTCGTACTGGGAAAATTGCCCTGACGCGGGAGTCGGGGGTAAATACTGAGTTTCTCAAGTCTTTGGAAGCGAAAGTTTAAGGAAGAAGGAAGAAGGAAGTTCGGCAACGGATTCTGTAACGGATGTAACGGATGTCAGTCCGAAGGAAGAAGGAAGAAGGTTTTAACTTCCACTTGCTAATTTCTAATTTCTAATTTCCAATTCCCGATTCCCGATTCCGAATTAGCAATTCCCAATGACTAATGACTCCTGACTCATTACCACTTGGGTTGACTTTCTATCAAAAGTGTGGCTGCGATGCTGTCTATCGGCTTTGAGAAAAAGTATCCTTGTCCGTATTCGCATTGCAGCGCTCTGAGTAAATTAAGCTGTTCGATAGTTTCAATGCCTTCAGCAATTACATCCATACCTAAATGACTCGCTAAAATTAAAATAGTCTGTACAATCGCTTCGTTGCCTTCATCTTCAGTCATGCGGCTGACAAAAGCTCGATCGATTTTTAAAGCATCAGTTGGAAAAGTGTGCAGGCGGCTCAAAGAAGAATAGCCCGTTCCGAAATCGTCAATATATAATTGAATTTCTAAATTTTTCAATTCCGCGAGGATAGCCACTGCAGATTCGGAATTCTCCATGATGACGCCTTCAGTAATTTCTACCTTTAAAGTGCGGGGGTCAAGCTGAGTTTCTTGTAAAATTTCGCGAATGCGATCGATTAAATCCGGTTGTTTAAATTGTTGATTAGAAAGGTTGACGCTGACAGTCAACGGCGGATTGGCTGGGAATTTTTGGTGCCACTCGTGGATCTGATGACAAGCCGATCGCATCATCCACCAGCCCATAGGTATAATCAATCTAGTTTCTTCAGCTACTAAAATAAACTCGCCAGGAGATACGACACCCCGCTGCGGGTGATACCACCGCAGCAGCGCTTCAAAACCGCTGATTTTACCGGTAATTAGAGAGACGATGGGCTGATAGTAAAGCTGAAATTCCTGGCAGTCTAAAGCGCGTCGCAGGTCGTTTTCCAGTTGCAAAAGGGCGACGGCGCGAGTGTGCATACTTAAGTCAAAAACTTCGTGGCGAGCTTTGCCCAATCCCTTAGCATGATACATGGCAGCATCTGCATCTCGGAGCAGTTCTTCCGGTCGATCGTACAATATCGACAACGGGACATTGCGAACAGGAGAGTCGGAAGATAAGCAAGACAAAGAAGTTTCCCGATCTATATTTCCCAGATTTTCGGGGCTCGACAGTTTGCGGGTTTCCGTTGGACACGGAGGAACACCAGAACAAACAATCCCAATGCTAGCACTGGTAAAAACTTGATACTCGTTAAGGTAAAAAGGCTCTGCCAGTTCCGCTTGCACTCGTTCGGCAATCTGGATCGCATCCTCGGTGCTTTTGATATTTTCCAGCAAAATAGCGAATTCGTCGCCGCCGAGACGGGCAACAGTATCTCCAGCGCGCAAACAGATTCCCAGGCGCTGCGCGATCGCGATCAGCAACCGATCGCCCACTAAATGCCCCAAACTGTCGTTAACAACCTTAAAGCGATCGAGATCGATAAACAGCACCGCAAATAAAATCTCGGGACGGCGTTTTGAAAGATCGATCGCGTGTCCCAAGCGATCCATAAATAAAGATCGGTTGGGCAAACCGGTTAGCATATCGTGCAAAGCATCGTGTACTAACTTATCTTCGGCTATTTTGCGGAGGGTGATATCCTCGACAGTGCCTTCGTAGTAAAGTAAATTTCCGTCAGGGTCGCGAACTGCCCGGCCGTTCTCGGAAACCCAGATAGTAGTGCCGTCAGCGCGGTAAACTTGGGACTCGAACTCAGACACAAAACCGTGTTTTTCGATCGCGCGCAAAAACTCCCCACGTCGGTTGGGATCGACGTAGAGTTGGCGGTCTATGTCTTGGATATTCGCGATCAATTCGGTGGCCGACTCGTAGCCGTAAATTCTTGCCAAAGCAGGGTTAGCGCTGAGGTAGCGTCCGTCGGGCGTTGTCTGAAAAATGCCTTCGATCGCATTTTCAAAGATACTGCGGTATTTCTCTTCCGCCTGTTGCAGCGCGAATTCGGCCTGCTTGCGATCGGTGATATCGGTCAACGTGCCGAGATAGCCTAGAACTTCCCCGCTTTTGGTCATTTCTGGCACTGCTTGCCAAAATACCCAGGTTGTGAAGTCACCGTTGCAAAAGCGATACTCTAACTTACAGGGCAACTTGTCTGTGACAGCGCGATACCACTGGCTCAAAACCCGCTCGCGGTCTTCCGGATGCAAACTTTGCGCCCAACCTTCGCCTAGTGCCTTTGGCGCAGTCAGTCCCGCCATCTCCAAAAATCGCTCATTGACATACAAGCAATCTCCAGCAGCGTCGGCGCGGAAAATCCCGACCGGCAGTATTTTTGCCAAGGTGTAATAGCGGTATTCGCTTTCTAGCAGCGCGCTGGCAGCTACTTTCGTCTCTGTGATATCAAACATTGCGCCTTGAAGGATGACAGACTTGCTTGCTTCATCGCGAACTGCGGTTGCTTGATCGCGGAACCAGACGACTCGGCCGTTGCGGGCGATCGCGCGGTATTCTGAAACCAGCGACCCCTCGCAGAAGATATCTTCTCCATCGGTGAATTTCTGTGTAGCGTTTTCAACTAACACGCGGTCGCGGTCTTCTGGGTGAACAAGTTTCAGCCACAAGTCGGGATCTGCTCTCCATTCAGCTACAGAATAACCTAGAAAAGTTTCTATTTGCGGGCTGATGTAAAGTTTGGCAGCCTTGCGGTTGAGGGGAGAAATGTAGGTGACAGCGGGCATTTGTTCTACCAGGGCGCAGTATTTCGCTTCTACAGTGGACAGTGCTGCTTCCAGGCGTTGCCGCTCTAATTCGGCGGCGGCCCGTCCCGCAAAGATGCTGAGAATTAATCGGAATTTGGCAAGATGTGCTTCCACCAAGGGTCGATCGTGAAAAATACAAATAATGCCTAAAGGTTCGCCGTAAGAATTTTTCAGCAAGACTCCCAGGAAACTGCGCGCACCTGTAACTACCGGTCTGCGGTCTTCTGGAAAGGTTTCACAGAGGTGGTCGGGACAGGAATACATTCCCGCCTCCAGCACCCGCGCTTCGGGAGTATTGGCGGCGTCGCACTCAAAGTTTGGCTGTTGCTGCCCGTCGCTCCAAAAACTGATAAGTTGCAATCTATCGGCAGCAGCATCGGTGCGTGCCTTCGACTTAATCGATTTGGCAGCGATGGCGGTGCGAACTCCCAGTGCTGAGGCTAAGTGGCAAACTAAAGCATCAAAAAATTCTGCCCCCCCCGGCGAATCAGTACCCGCTAGGATTTCGCCCAACAAATCTTCCTCTAATTGTGCGAAACCATTAACTTTGGGAGGGTTCTCGGCATTCGGGCGATCGGGATTGTCTCCCATCGAACCCGAAATGCCCAGACTTAGGGTTTTGGAGGTTTGAGGCCCCACAATAGGCGGAGAATTCACACTTAGGCGCTCTTGCTTGACCCAGAATACAGCCCGGCCCATACCTAAAACTTTACCCAAGAAGCTGTCAGTTGCCGGCCACTGATTTGGGTTGGGGAAAATCAAAAAGTTTTTCCGCATTTTCAATCTCGCAGATAAATCGTCGGGTTTTAATTCTGCCAACTGCCGTTGCTCTTGGGTTAGTGGTAGGTTGGAAGGCCTTCGGTGCCACTTGAGATAAATCGCGGACACCAAGGCTAAAATCGCCGATAATCCCAGAAAATATGCAAGAATCTCAAAGTAAAAAAATAAATCTAGCTCGAACATCGATTAGCACCGCTCGACAATTATTGTAGTTATCTGAAGCCAATCTATTTAAAAATAACTAAGTATCGTCACGGATGGGTAACGAATACAAGGTCAAATCGCCGTGAAGGCGACAAGAGAGTTAAGAGTTGACAAAAAACCGGGCAATAGTTAACATTACCCAACTTTTTGTGTTTCTTTTTGTACAGGTTCAACCCGTACAGGTGAAATTGCAAACACATATATACGGTTATGGCACTCCTCTAAGGGTGAGCTTACGTTTACTTTTATAATCATATTTAACGCTGCATTCACCTCAGCATTAATCCAACTTTCCTTGAAAGACCTAAACCACCCTCGTTTACCTCTCTTACCCTGGTAAGACTCTTGCTTACCGACAGGCTCTAAATCCAAAAAGATGCACTTATTTGTATAAGATGCTTGTGTAACTATTACCTTGATACCGAATAACTCAGTTTTGTAAATAATATACCTTATGATTTTGGCATGAGGAATTACAACAAATTTATGATGTTTTTTTTCTAATTTTATATTTGGTTTCTTCCTCACATTTGTGCCAATAATTAACTGGATTATTTTCTCACCAACCAACCGCTTGACAATCAAACTGCTGGTTTGATGAAGGTAGTTTTCTAATCGCTGGTTTCGATTAAAGGTGATTTGCTGGATTTGGCGCGTGTTAGATTTTCCCTGGTCACGTTTTGACAGTAAAAATGCTCGGCGCTGATGGCAACATGGATTAATTGATTTGAGATGTTTTTTATGATATATTGTTGGAGTAAATGTTGGCTTAGTGGATGGCAAAGCAACGAAGCAATCAATGCGTAAATATATACCTGCTATGAGGTGATAATTTAAATCCACCAAAGTTACAAGCTTTTGATGGGCAGCCTCAACAAAGTAGAGCGCTGTTTCAAGACCTATCCTTACCTTGATGACATTTTGGGATTTTGTAGAAATTATTATGTCACTTTGAGAGAAATGAAGTAGTCCATTATTTTTGTCACCTCCCTTTTTTTCTATGGACTGGTTATCCTGAATTAACAATTGACGTTCCCAGATTTTATGTTTGTATTGGGGGATGCTGGGGAGGAATGAAAATCGAGGTAGAGGTGGGTCATCAGCTATTCTTGAATTTTTGCAATCGGCCCAATTTATAACAACTTGATTGCTAATTTTAGCAGGTAATGATTGAGAGTAGTATGTAGGTTTTAGGATAGCAGATAACTGTTTGATAATTCTAGTACCGCCAACTTTAGTTCCAGAATTAAACAAGTGTTTCCTCATATAATATTTACCGTCGTTGTAGAGACTTCTCGACATAAACGATAAGTAATCAAGTTGTTTATAAAACTGATGCTGCCGATCTATGTACGGCCTTTCAACAACAATCATAAATTTTGGGATAAACGATTTTTTTTTGTTGCTTTGCTAAGCAATGTACAATAAAGTCTAGGGATTATCTGATCTAGTGTAACACCCATGATGAAAGCGATCGTTTTTCAAACCCCCGGCAGCCCGTCCGTATTGAAACTACAACATATCCCTGCCCCTACTATACAAAGAGAAACTGAAGTTTTGGTACGGTTGCGAGCGGCGGGTATCAATCCGATCGATACTAAGTTGCGATCGCGCGGCACTTTTTACCCCGATAAAGCTCCTCACGTTTTGGGGTGCGACGGTGCTGGAGTCGTAGAGTCTGTCGGTGCTGGCGTGCAAAGTTTCCAAGTGGGAGACGAGGTTTTTTTCTGCAATGGCGGTTTGGGCGGGTCGATCGGTACTTATGCTGAGTTTGCCGTTGTAGACGAACGCTTTCTCGCCCTCAAGCCTGCTGCTTTAAGTTTTGCTGAGGCGGCAGCGGCACCATTAGTTTTAATTACAGCTTGGGAATCGCTGTACGATCGAGGGCGCTTGCAAGCCGGCCAAAAAGTGCTGGTTCAAGCTGGTGCAGGCGGTGTCGGCCACGTCGCGGTACAGTTGGCGAAATTACAGGGGGCAGAGGTTTGCACGACTGTTAGTTCTGAGGAAAAAGCCAATTTTGTCAAGCACTTAGGTGCAGATTCAGTTATTTTATACAAAAATACCAATGTTGTCGATGAGGTTTTGACTTGGACTCAAGGACAAGGAGTTGATTTGGCTTTCGATACAGTCGGGGGAGAAACTTTTTATCAAACTATTCCGGCTGTGAAGATTTATGGAGATTTGGTAACAATTTTGGAACCCGATCCAGCTTTGGGCAATTTGAAAACAGCGAGAATGCGGAATCTGAGAATTAGTCTGGAATTAATGTTAACACCGATGCTGGAATGTTTGGTGGAGGAACAGGAACAGCAGGCTCATATTTTGCAGAAGTGTGCTCGTTTGTGCGATCGCAACTTGCTAAAAATTCATGTCACCAAAACTTTCCCTCTCGAAGAAGCGCCAGCCGCTCACGAACTGTTAGAAACAGGCTCAGTAACCGGTAAAATAGTGCTTGAAATTGGGGTTTAAAAATGCGGATTTTTAAATAAAAAATTCACAACTGATATCATTTCCGGTCGGGAAACCGCGATTTTTGTAGGGCGGGTTCACCAAGAAGACCTGCCAATAATTGACAATCTCAAAAACTCGCCCCGACCGGGATATTATCCTTAATCGCTCGGACATGATATGAAATTCTTGGAGAGAAATGTGCAAAATCATGGTTAATAATTTTGAGATAGTTCTGGCTAATTCAACGACCAAGGTAAATCTTGCTTTTATATCAAATCCGTTGGCATCGGAATGATTCATCTCTCTCTTCCCTTTCTCTGTATCCTCTGCGCCCTCTGCGGTTTAATCATTCCAATACAACCAGAATTCATATTATTACGCTGATGATTAAAAGGCTGGCAGCCTAAAAGATGTCAAATCGGTTCTATAAACAAGAGCGAAAACCGCATAGGAAAAATGCCGCTGTCGATCGAGAAATTTGGCGGTCAAGTGCTGAATTTAACACGACCAAAGGCACGGCGCCGTGTCCTAATGTTGGATAACTAACGGCGATTCACTTGTAACCAAATTTCCAGCGTCACCAGCAGCCACAGCTTCAGCCCATAGCGGGGAAAAACTTCGCCACGATAGTTTAGCCACTCGCGGATTAGTGTTAGATCGAGGTAAGGCGCGATCGCCGCATGACGATTCAGCAGCAACGATCGCGCTTGCCGCTGCCAATCCCTCAAAAACCACTGCTGCATCGACATCACCATGCCACTTTTCGGACGGTTGACAATGACATCGGGCAGCAAATCCGCCACAGCAGCCTTGAGAACCGCTTTTTCCTGCGCGCCCGAAAGCTTATATTCTGGCGGAATTTGCAAACTCAGCGCTACCATCCGCGCATCGAATAGGGGCGATCGAGCTTTTAGTCCCGCCGCAGCCGTGAGATTATTCACCTTGGTCAAAATGTAATCGGCTCCTTTAAACTCAATGTTGAGCCGCATCAGCCGATTCAAAAACGTCGTTTCTGTCTGTTGCAATTCCTCAGCAAAGACGGAAGGCGCATTCTTCACCTTTTCCAAAACCTCCGGCTTCAGCAAACGTGGCAAATCCACATAGCATTTTTGAAACGAAGTCAAGTAAGCTGCGATCGGATCTGGTTTACCCTGAATAGAACCATACAAACTGTTGAGTAACATCGGCTTATTTTTCGGCCCGCCAAAGCACGGATCGCCGCCTTCGCCATTTAGTACCACGTCTGCGAATTGCTTTGCCGATCGCCCCAACAGCAAATTTGGCACCGTCAAGCCTTCCCCCACCGGATCATCCATCGCCGCCAGCGTTTCCGGCAGCAACTCCCAAATTTGCTGCGGCGAAACTTCCAAAACGTGGTGTTCAGTGCCACAATGCGCTGCGACGATGTTAGCAAATTCAATCTCGCTGGGATATTGAGCGCCAAAGTGCATCGAGAAAGTGTGTACCGGACGATCGTGCAGCCTTGTGGCGATCGCCGCGACGCAACTTGAGTCAATCCCGCCCGAAAGATATGCTGCGACTGGTTCTCCCGGTGGTAGCGCTTCCTGCACCAGTTGTTCCAAAAGCGATCGCACTTGTTGACTGTGCCATTCCAAAGGGCGATCGGCGTTAGTAATGTGCTCCTGTGGCTGCCAGTATCTCTGCGCCTCAACATCCGGTAAGTACAAATAGCTACCGGGCCGCAACTCTCGCACCGCTTCCCACAGCGTTTGTGCTCCGGGTACAAACGCACAGCACAAGTAGTCGCGCAAAGCAACTAAATCAAGTTCTCGATCGTGATACGGATTGAGCGATCGCAGTCGAGGCGCAATCCACCGAGTCGTTCCTGTACGGGTGTAATAGAGCGTTTTGGCTCCCACGCGATCGCGCCCCAGACACAAGGTTTTCTCCTCTCTATCCCACACAGCAAGGGCAAATTGTCCTTCCAGTAAGCTCAAAGTTTGAGGGCCTGACTGTTCCCATAGCCGCCCGACGATCGCCAAATCGGTCAATCCATCTGTGTCAATCTGTTGTTTGAGCGTGGGGGTGCGATCGAAGCAGCAGTCACCTACTAGCACAAATCGCTGATTGGGGCTGAAGGTGGGTTCAGCTCCGATTATGGCAAAACCGGAAGTTTCCCAAGTTGCAGGGTGCGATCGGGCTTCTGGCCCCCAAGCAATCACCCAATGAGGGTAGATAGACTTCTGAGTCTGCATTTTAAATAAAACATCTCCCATAATTAATTATTGTGGAACAGGCCGGAAAGCCTGTTCAAAACAGGCAATTCTTGCGATGAATATTACATTAAAAAACGTTTGAAAGTAACTTATAAATCAAGCGAAAAATAGCTGTTCCAGCGATCGCACCCAAAGCACCCAACCATCCCACAAATAACACGCCAGTGATCGGAGAATTTGGATAAATCGCAACTGCAGCCGTCTGTAAAACGGGGAAAAACCACAGTAAAGCCACAGTACCTGCACCAATAATCAACATCTCAGTTTGTTCGATCGCCCTGCGGTACTGCCCGTAAATCAAACCCGCCACAATCATCCCCAACAATCCGATACTCAAGCCAGGAGACGGCAGCAAACTCGTCAGGGCGATCGCCAGCACCCCCGCCTCAAAACCCGTAAACGCTGCCCCCGACAAAACCTCCCAAATCGAAAAAGTCGCTCTCTGCGAAGATTGCAGCGCTCCTGGATGAGTCGCAGGAACAGGCACAGGAGGCTGCTGAGTCGGTGGTAGCTGCTGAGTCGGTAGGGGAGTCGGAGTCCGTAGGGTCGGCTGCTGCACGACGATGTTAGGCTGTTGAGGCCCAGACATCAGAGCCGCTTCCACCTGGGCCGCAGATTGAAAACGCTGGCTGGGAGCTGATAATAACATTCGATCGAGAACGTGAGCCAAACGCGAACTTACCTGCACCCGCGACTGCCAATTCCACTCGTTTCTGTAACTATCAAACAACTCCGTCGGCTGCAAACCACTCAGCAAAGTAATACAAGTCACAGCCAAAGCATACAAATCCGTTGCCGGATAAACTTCTTGCCCGCTCATCTGTTCTGGCGGAGCGTAACCCAAAGAATAAATACCAGTCGAAGCTTTTGCACTCCCAACACTTTGTGTTACTTGTTTAACAGCCCCAAAATCTAATAAATAAAGCCGACCGTTTTTACCCCGCATAATATTAGCAGGTTTTATATCCCGGTGAATCGAACCGCGAGAGTGGACAAAATCGAGAACCTTCAAAATTTCCCGCAGCACCTCCACCGTTTCCGCCTCCGAAAACCTGCCTTTAACAGCTAGTTCATCCTCCAAATTTTTACCGTCAATAAATTCTTGAACCAGATAGAAAAACTGATCGTTTTTTCCCGGCTGCAAACTCGCAACAGTCAGCTCAAAAAAAGCCAGCAAACTCGGAATTTGGGAATGTTCGTTTCCCAGTTCTTCCAGCACCGCCGCTTCCCGTTCAAACAGAGTTTGAGCGATTTTTAGCTGGGGCGGAGTCAGACTTACCGACGGCTGCAAAAGTTTAGCAACGCACTGCCGCATCGCCGGAGTATCGCGGTCTCTGGCCAAAAAAGCCGCCCCAAAACCGCCTTGACCCAATAACCTCACGGGCAAATAGCGGCCCCTCAAAATTAGGGGCATCCCGCAAGCCGTGCAAAACTTTTGCTGCACCGTTTTCAGCAGCGAACTGTCATTGAGGTCGGGAAAATAGTTTTGAGGGCGCGGGCAGCCCGGGCGGGTGCAGTAAACTTCCATTTTTGTTTGCTAAGAAGAGGGAAGAGGGAAGAAGGAAGAGGGAAGAAGGAAGAGGGAAGAGGGAAGAAAAAGTGATTGTTAAATCAGATTTCGATTTCTCAACTAACCGCGAACTGCTAACTGCCAGCGACCTAAGAGATTAACTTCCCGCCGAGTTGGGAGTTGCTATTTCTATGAATCCCAAATCGAGCGCCGGGGGTTCTTTCTTCTCCAGGATGGTCGAATAAGTAGCAAACTGCGGCAAAATTTCATTGCTGAAGGCCTCTGCTGCTTTAGAACGGTAGCGGTTGGGGTTGTAAATCAGCGACAAAATGCGAGTTACCAAAACTTCGTCCATTTGAGATTTGTGCAAGACGCCCATGAGCAACTCTTTTTCGATCGCCGAAACCGAGACAAAAGCAGCTCCCAGCCCCGACTGAACGGCATTTTTAATTGCTTCGATCGAATTTAGTTCCATCTCTATTTTCAAGCGGCGCGTGTCTATGCCGCAGCGAGTCAGTACCTGATCGATTACTTTGCGGATCGTAGACTGCGAATCGAGGGATATAAACTGCAATTTGTAAAGGTCTTCTTTTTGGATACTTTCTTGTTGTACCATCGGGTGGGACGGAGGAAGAATCAGAGCCAGTTCGTCCTCAGCGTAAGGAACAATTTCTAAAGCTTCTACAAGTTCGGTAGGAATTTCTCCGCCAACAATTGCCAAATCGATTTGCCCGTTTGCCACACTCCACGCCGTGCGGCGGGTCGAGTGAACGTGAAGCTGTACTGCTACATCCGGGTACTTTTGGCGGAACATCCCGATCATCCGGGGCAGCAAATAGGTTCCCGTTGTTTGAGAAGCGCCGACGATCAAAGTACCGCCTTGGAGATTTTGCAAGTCTTCCAGAGCTCGACAAGTTTCCTGGCAAAGCGATAAAATTTTCTCGCCGTAACTCAGCAGCAGGTGTCCGGCTTCGGTCAGTTGCGCCCGCCGCCCCCCCCGGTCAAACAGCGGCACGTCCAACTGTCTCTCTAAGTTTTGCACCTGCAAGCTAACTGCTGGCTGGGATACATAGAGGCTGTCCGCGGCGCGTTTGAAGCTTCCTTCAGAGGCGATCGCCTTGAGAATGCGTAACTGGTCTAAAGTGAAAGGAAGGTCAGACATATATCTAAATTGTCAGTTGTCAGTTGTCAGTTGTCAGTTGACGGTTGACGGTTGACTGTAGGCAGCGAACAGCAAACAGCGAACAGTCAACAGCGAACAGTCAACAGCGAACAGCGAACAGTCAACAGTCAACAGCGAACAGTGAACAGTTAACTGACTGATAACCGCTGAATGCTCCCATAGATACTTTGTGACACAAATTGGCCGAGAATCAATAACTTTTCTTAATATTTGCAATGACGATCGACTTGGCGCTCGACTCCCACTTTGTTATTCTGGGTCTGTTACTGGTTTTTGCGATCGCCCACAGCGGTTTAGCAGCCCTCCGGCCCAAAGGTGAAAAGCTGATCGGGCCGAGACTTTACCGCGTTTTGTTTGCCCTTGTCAGTTTGCCGCTAGCCGTCATTCTGATAATCTACTTTTTCAACCACCGCTACGACGGTGTACAGCTTTGGCAAGTACAGGGATTACCCGGAGTTAAACCTGCAGTTTGGATACTTTCGGCAATTTCCTTTCTGTTTCTGTACCCAGCAACTTTCAACCTCCTAGAAATTGCCGCCGTCCAAAAGCCCCAAGTTCACCTCTACGAAACTGGCATCATTCGTATCACCCGTCACCCGCAAATGGTGGGACAGGTGATTTGGTGCGTGGCCCACACCCTGTGGATTGGCACTAGCTTTACCCTCGTCACTTCCATCGGTTTGGTACTTCACCACCTCTTCGGAGTGTGGCACGGCGACAGGCGACTTCAGGCTCGTTTTGGCGAATCCTTTGAAACCATCAAATCTCGAACCTCAATCATGCCTTTTTTGGCAATCCTACAAAAGCGCCAAACCCTTGATTTGCTTGAGTTTCTGCGTCCTTCCTACGTAGGTGTAGTCATTTTTACTGGTTTGCTGTGGGAAATTCATCCTTTTTTGATGCGTGTCACTAGGAACATATACTGGTAGCATGATCCCTAGGATAGAAAAAAAATTATTAAATTTTGAGGGATCATGGTGTTGTCGGTTAGCGAACGCACTTTTGCACAAGAGGTGTTTCAAGCCTCTACCCCCGTTTTAGTTCACTTTTCGGCTCCTTGGTGCGGTTTGTGCCGCGCGATCGACCCCACGCTTAAGACTTTTGAGGCACAGTGGGCAGAAAAAGTCAAGTTGGTCGGGGTGAATGCCGATCAATGTTTCAAATTGGCCCACACTTATCGGTTGACAAGTCTGCCCACGCTGATTTTGTTTGAGGGCGATAAAGTTCGATTTAGATTGGAAGACTACCAAGGACGCGAGGAACTGCGGCGGACTCTGGATTCCTGGATGCTCGCAGCTCACGTAGCTTCCCCATCTCAACGGCTGCAACTTCAGGAAGTCGCCAACAGGTAATGGTCCCAAGGCATTCGGCTCTTGTTTAGAAGGCATTCGGCTTTTATGTAGAAAGCAGAAGGCATTCCCCATTTGTGCATCAACCATCGGACACCAAAATAAATTTCGCAGTCTTGAACCCACAGGACTGTGAGATTTATCACATAGTTTCCCTTGCCACGGGAATAATAATTTTCGCAGTAGGGTGCGATAGTCTCGCTCGCCAGGAAAAAAGTAGTGCGATCGTCTCGCTCGCAATTGCACTCAGGTATAGCAATACTTAAAGAATTGGATCAAGTATTTTGGCCCAGTGGCGCAGGCGTGTGTCACAATTGTTTACAGTTTTGTCAATATCTAGTAGAAACTTTAAACTACCTATCAGTCATGGAACTGCTTTATCAATATGCTTGGCTGATTCCTGTCCTGCCGCTGGCAGGCGCAATGCTAGTAGGTCTAGGCTTAATCACCTTTAACCAGGCAACCAACAAGCTCCGACAAGCGAATGCGATATTAATCGTCTCCGCGCTCGGAGGTTCAATGGTACTCTCCTTCGCATTGCTGTGGAGTCAACTACAGGGCCACGCACCCTACACCCGCAGTATTCAGTGGGCTTCTGCTGGCGACTTCTCGCTGAATATGGGCTATATTATCGACCCCCTAACGTCGGTCATGCTGGCGATCGTAACCACGGTCGCTTTTTTGGTGATGATTTACACCGACGGCTACATGGCTCACGATGACGGGTACGTGCGCTTTTACGCCTACCTGAGCATCTTCAGCGCCTCGATGTTGGGTCTCGTAGTGAGCCCGAACATCGTTCAGATTTACATTTTTTGGGAACTCGTAGGTATGTGTTCGTACCTGCTAGTCGGATTTTGGTACGATCGCAAACCCGCTGCTGACGCTTGCCAAAAAGCTTTTGTCACCAACCGCGTCGGCGACTTCGGCCTGCTGCTGGGCATCCTCGGCATTTACTGGGCCACCGGCAGCTTTGAATTTAGCGTCATGGGCGAACGCCTGCACTCCTTAGTCGAATCCGGTGCTCTTTCGGCGACTCTGGCGACAATCTTCGGCATCCTCATATTTTTGGGGCCAGCAGCCAAATCCGCTCAATTCCCCCTCCACGTCTGGTTGCCAGACGCAATGGAAGGCCCTACACCGATTTCGGCATTAATCCACGCCGCGACAATGGTAGCCGCCGGCGTATTCCTGATCGCTCGGATGTACCCGGTATTTGAAGGGTTGCCGGCAGTCATGAATTTGATCGCCTGTACCGGCTGTTTTACGGCATTTATGGGCGCTTCGATCGCGATTACCCAAAATGACATCAAAAAAGGCCTCGCCTACTCCACCATCTCCCAACTCGGCTACATGGTGATGGCAATGGGCGTCGGCGCTTACAGTGCCGGACTTTTCCACTTGATGACTCACGCTTATTTCAAAGCAATGCTGTTCCTGTGTTCAGGTTCAGTCATTCACGGTATGGAAGCAGTTGTAGGCCACAACCCCGCTCTCGCTCAAGATATGCGAGTCATGGGCGGCTTGCGGAAATATATGCCGATTACCTCTGCTTGCTTTTTGATCGGAAATTTGGCAATCTGCGGAATTCCGCCGTTTGCTGGTTTTTGGTCAAAAGACGAAATCCTCGCCAGCGCCTTCGCAGCAAATCCCGCTTTGTGGGCTGTTAGCTGGTTGACGGCCGGGATGACCGCGTTTTATATGTTCCGGATGTATTTCAGCACCTTTGAGGGCGAATTCCGGGGCAATGACAGCGCTATCAAGCGGCAACTCCTGCAACCCGGTGTTGTTTTTGGCCCGGGAGCGATGAACGTTAAGGAATTGGCATCAACTGGCGACAGTCACGATGAGCACGACCATTTGCCTCACGAATCTCCTCTGACAATGGCTCTGCCGTTAGTCTTGCTGGCAGTACCTTCTGTGTTTATCGGTTTTCTCGGTACGCCGTTTGCCAATTATTTCGAGCAGTTTGTTCGCGCTCCTGGCGAGTCTCTCGAAGAAGTTTTGGAACACGCTGCTGAGTTCAATTTGACGGAATTTTTGATTATGGGCGGAAGCTCTGTAGGTATTGCTTTGCTGGGCATTACTTTGGCTTCTCTGATGTATTTGAGCCGTAAAATTGACCCAAGTGCGATCGCCCAAAAAATCAAACCGCTTTACGAGTTCTCCCTCAACAAGTGGTATCTGGACGATATCAATGAATTTCTATTTGTCAAAGGCAGCCGCCGTTTGGCACGGCAAGTCATGGAAGTGGATTTGCGAGTCGTCGATGGTGTCGTCAACTTAACAGGGTTTCTCACCCTGGTTAGTGGCGAAGGTTTGAAATACTTTGAGAGCGGTCGCGCTCAATTTTATGCCCTGATTGTGTTTGTCGCAGTTCTGGGTTTTGCGATCGTTTCAGGAGTCAGTTAAATCTGTTGGGAAACGGCATTGTCCAAAGCGTGTCAACTTAATATCAAACCTACCCTATCTCTTGTTTGTCTCGAAGTCTAGATCCCCCCTAACCGCCCTTGATAAGGGGGGAACAAGAGTATTCTCTCAAAGTCCCCCTTCTTAAGGGGGATTTAGGGGGAGCTGAACTGGGCGAGCAACGAAAGATACAAAAGTTTTTAGAGTTAATTTCACACGCTTTTGGCATGGCCGTATCCCCACGAGGAGATATTTTAAAAAATGGTATTAGCTCAATAACTAACCATTGACAATTAGCAAATAGAAATAAATCTTTGATTAAACTTAACTGTTGCGATCGCATAAATCGTCAAAATAAGAGCAAAAAAATTTGTTACGTATAAAGAAAGTATAAAATTTAGGCTAAAAGTGGCAAAATGTGTTTAAACCTAATAACTGATGGATCATTTTAAAACGCAATGGATACAGCTAACTTTCCCTGGTTAACAACAACAATTCTGTTTCCCATTGCTGCGTCCTTGCTGATTCCTTTAATTCCCGATAAGGATGGCAAGACGGTGCGGTGGTATGCCCTAATTGTGGGTTTGATCGATTTTGCCCTACTTGTTTACGCTTTTTACACTCAGTACGACTTCAGCAATCCAGATTTGCAACTGGTAGAAAGTTACTCTTGGGTGCCACAACTGGATTTAAATTGGTCTGTGGGTGCTGACGGTTTGTCGATGCCGCTGATTTTGCTGACGGGTTTTATTACCACTTTAGCTACTTTAGCAGCTTGGCCGGTTACTTTTAAACCGAAGCTATTTTACTTTTTGATGCTGGCGATGTACGGCGGCCAAATAGCAGTTTTTGCCGTGCAGGATATGCTGCTGTTTTTCCTGGTTTGGGAACTGGAATTAGTGCCGGTTTACCTAATTTTGTCGATTTGGGGTGGCAAAAAGCGCCTTTACGCAGCAACTAAATTTATCCTGTACACGGCAGGGGGTTCGCTGTTTATTTTGGTTGGCGCGCTGACGATGGCGTTTTACGGCGATACGGTGACTTTTGATATGCGGGCGATCGCAGCTAAAGATTACGCCCCCAATATAGAATTGCTTCTGTACACAGGTTTCTTAATAGCTTACGGCGTCAAACTGCCGATTTTTCCCCTGCACACCTGGCTCCCTGACGCTCACGGCGAAGCAACCGCACCCGCCCACATGTTGCTAGCAGGAATTCTGCTAAAAATGGGCGGTTACGCTTTACTGCGGATGAATGCGGGAATGCTCCCGGATGCTCACGCTACCTTCGCACCCATCTTGGTAATTTTGGGTGTGGTTAACATTGTTTACGCCGCCTTAACTTCTTTTGCTCAGCGCAATCTGAAGCGGAAAATTGCTTATTCTTCGATTTCGCACATGGGGTTTGTGCTGATTGGGATAGCTTCGTTTACCGATTTGGGAACTAGCGGTGCAATGCTGCAAATGGTTTCCCACGGTTTAATCGGGGCGAGTTTGTTCTTCATGGTAGGTTGCACTTACGATCGCACTCACACGCTCATGCTCGATGAAATGGGCGGTGTAGGACAGAAAATGCGTAAGGTTTTCGCGATGTGGACTGCTTGTTCTATGGCTTCTTTGGCTTTGCCGGGAATGAGCGGTTTTGTAGCAGAATTGATGGTGTTTGTGGGTTTTGCAACGAGCGATGCTTACAATCCTGTGTTTAAGGTTTGCGTGGTATTTCTAGCCGCTGTCGGGGTGATTTTGACTCCGATTTACCTGCTGTCGATGCTGCGTGAGATTTTCTACGGGCCTGAAAATAAGGAATTGTCGGATCACGAGGAATTAGTGGATGCGGAACCGCGAGAAGTGTTTGTTATTGCGGCTCTGTTAGTGCCGATTATTGGCATTGGTTTGTATCCGAAGATGCTGACTCAGGTTTACGATGCGACTACTGTAAAGTTGACTGCAAGATTGCGCGATTCTGTGCCGTCGCTTGTGGCTAAGGCTGCTGCGGATAAAACTGTGTCTCTGCGTGCTCCCGCCATCGAGCCGAGCAAGTTGTGATTTGAATTGGATTTAGGAAGAAAACCCCCAAACTAATGTAAAAATAGCGGGCGTTGCTGATTCACGCTATGAATCACCTTTTCCCTTGAAGTTACAAAACTCACCCTCAAGCGGGCTTATAGCAATTGGGAAATCTTGAATTCATACCTCTATTCAGCAACGCCAGCTTTCTGAGTTAACAGGAGTTCATGTGGGAATGCAAATTGAACCCTACGACCCTCGCCACCTTGATGCTGTTATTCGTCTTTCGCTTCGGGCATGGACCCCAGTCTTTGATTCGATTCAGAAGGCGATGAACGCTGATGTTTACCAAGCATTCTATCCCAATCATTGGCGTGTGAGCCAGCAAAAAGCTGTGGAGGATGTCTGTGCTGCGGAAGACACGAATGTATGGGTTGCGATCGATGCAGGTTCTACTGTGGGCTTTGTAGCTGTGAAACTACACTCAGAGGACAGCATGGGTGAAATCTACATGGTTGCTGTCGATCCAGACTTTCAATGTCGCGGCATTGGTAGTGCTTTGATAGAATTCGCTCTGGGTTGGATGAAAGATGCGGGGATGTCTATTGCTATGGTTGAGACTGGGGGCGATCCTGGTCATGAAAGAGCCCGTCATACCTATGAAAAGGTTGGCTTCGAGCTATTTCCAGTCGCCAGATACTTCAAGAAGCTCTAACTGCAGATGTTAAGTCTCAAGGTTTACTTTGTTCTATAGCTAGTTAATCGCGATCGCTCAATCGAGTCATGTTTGGTTTCACGTTACCCTGATTCACAAGTAAGGACGTGACAAGCTTTACCCAACCTACAGCGAGGGGCGATCGCACTCGTTCTTACTCCGCCCGGGCATACTCCGCGAAGGCAGAGCCTCCACTAAGCGCTCAAGGCACATCAGAGCGGTAGGTTAGGACATTAGGTTAATGCTGGATAAGATCGATATAGGACCTGGTATCCAGCAAAGGTGACGGATAGCACCCAAGAACCCAGACTTAACCTGCAAGGTTTCTGCTTAATCCCTTAAAATTGAGATGTTATCGAGCAGATCTAACGGATAATCTTGGAAATCTTGGGTGTTATGCAGCAGTTCTAACGGTGAATACATAGTTAGGCTTCACTCTTCTTTAGGGCTGTTCTTGCCACCCGTTCTTACTAACCTTTTCTTGGGAGTATCTAATTCCCTTTTGATTAAGGCATAAGTTGTCTAGTAGTTAATCGTTGTGACGGTAATTAAGCTAAAGTTTATTAGAACTGAAAGCATCCGCCAATCTGTTGTTTTTGCAAGAATATATGTAAGTTTTGTAAGTGTCCGCTAATTTGTTAATTAGGCCTTATGAATGACTCAGTAGATATTGAAGCAATTAGAGCTGAAGCATTAAGAAAACTGGGGAGAAACATAGTTAATTTTTCAAAAATCGAAGCAGCCTTCAAATACTTGCTTTCAGTGAGCCAATTAGATGGAACTGGAAAAACAATTTCAGCTCAGTTACGTAGGAATGAAACTCGACTCCGAAAACAAACATTAGGTAAGTTAGTTCAGGAATTTAATAAAAATATTTTGGGAGAGGCTAGTCAATCTGAGCCTACACCAGATTTTTCTGAGGCAGGTATTTCTCTATCATTTAAGGTTACTTATGACAATACAGATTTCTTAAAAGTAGAAAAACTTAAACTTGCCAGCATTGTAGCTGAGCGAAACAAATTAATTCATCAAAACCTAGCGTTTCTTGATACCAGTTCTGTAGAAGATTACCACAATTTACAGCGTATTCCAGGTTTATAAAGTACAGTAGCAGCAACTTGTAAACCAGTTTTTAAAGTGCTTAGGATTGACCAAATCAAGGGCCGTAGCCAGCAAGATGTCAACCATCTTGGTGGTGGTTGGTGAAAACTGACGTAAAAAAGCTTTCAGTTGCGACCACCATAATTCTATAGGATTGAAATCGGGAGAATAGGGTGATAAGTTCAGTAAACTAGCACCAGCGGCTTGTATCAATGGTTCAATAGTCCCCAACTTGTGAGCAGGTAGATTATCCATAACAACTACTGCACCCTCCCATAAGTTGGGGACTAAAAAATGTTCAATAAAGACTTCAAAAGCTCTACCATCCATTGACCCATTAAGCGTCATTAATCCTACTACTTTTTTTAAGCTAATTGCTCCGACAACTGTGACTTTGGCGCCCCGATAAAATGGTTTTAAATCGTAGACTCTACTACCACATATTGAACGTGCATGGGTTCGTGTTAACCCTAATAAAACGCCCATTTCATCCAAAAAAACGAGGTTGTCAGGGTCAATTTTTTTCACTTTTTCCCAATATTCACACCTCAGAATTTGCACTCTTTCAGTGGCAGACTGACTACTGCGTATGGTCTTTTTTTTCGCGTTAAATTTTGTTTTTGTAATTCCCGACACATCATGCTAGGGCTGACAGCTTCCTTGTAGTTCATAAGCCAATATTCACAATATTCTGACAACGTGCTATCCGGATATTTTTCTACCATCTGGATCAATTCAGTTGTGCGCGAGTTTAAGACACTTTTAAGACTTCCACCTTGTTTTCTGGGTTGAACATGACCAATGGTTTGTTTTTGTTTTAAGATTTTTTGAACAAACCCTTTACTGACATCAAATTTGGCGGCTACTTTTCTAATCGAGGTATCACCTTGTTCATAAATTTTAACTATTTTCTCACGCAACTCGATCGAATAAGGTTTCATTTTTTTCGCTTATGTACTAAATACAGTGTATTATATATACATGGAATATGCTGTAATTACCCTTTTAGACGAACAAAATCCCCGACTATTAGCTCAACTTGAAGAACTGAGGGGGATGATAGAGTTCCTAAGAGAGAGTTTGGGAGCCTTTAAGGATTTGTCTAAATCACCAGATTTTCTTCAAAGCATACAATCTAACCAATCTAACGCCTAAGCCTAACACTGCATGGCAGTGGACGGTCGAAACCCACTGGTCTTTAGTTCGAGATTATCTGCCGCCGGTGCATTTGGCCGTTAGACCGCTATGTATGCGATATAAGCTACAGGTTGTAATCAAACAAAGGCTAATCATTGGAGGTTCTAATTGGAACTTCTACAGATTGTAGGTACGGCCAATGCTTGGAGAGTGAAGTGTGACTGCTAGATTCACAGTTTGAAATCTAATTTCGCGATCGCATTCTATACCTCCAACTTAGTCCTGTAGAGAGACGAATGGAAATACGAATAACAACTACTCATCAGGTTTGGCTTTGCAAAGCCAATTTTTGATACTCCTGTTTAATAGGAATCTGAATAATGAACTCTGCTCCCTGGCCGGGATGAGAAACACACTTCAACTGTCCGCGATGTTTTTCTACCACAATCTGGTAGCTGATTGACAGCCCCAGACCGGTGCCCTTCCCTACAGGTTTCGTCGTAAAGAACGGGTCGAACAACCGCCGGTTCACTTCCTCTGTCATACCGGGACCATTGTCGCAAATGCGAATCACAACAAATTGGGGAGCTTTCCGGGCCGGAGCGAGGTTCTGGGAATCCACCTCAGCCGAAGAAAATCTAGAGCTTTCCGCAAGGGGGGGATTGGAAATCGGGGATTTTTCTCCTTCCCCATACCCCACTGAGGTGCGAATTGCGATCGTGCGCGGCCCCCTTTGGTCATTGAGAGTGTCAATCGCATTCGCCAGTAAATTTACAAACACTTGGTTCAGTTGGCCGGCATAGCACTCCACCAGCGGCAGCGGGCCGTACTCTTTAACTATTTGAATAGCAGGCTGGTCTAATTTAGCTTGCAGTCGGTGCTGCAAAATCAGTAGGCTGTTATCGATGCCCTCATGGATATCGACCTCTTTCATTTCCGCTTCATCCAGTCGCGAGAAGTTTCGCAGGGAGAGGACTATTTCGCGAATTCGGTCTGCCCCCACCTTCATCGAATTCAGCACTTTGGGTAAGTCTTCCATCAAGAAATCTAATTCGATTGCCTCAATATCCTCAACAATCGGTGCTGTGGGATAGGGGTATTGTTCTTGATAGAGTTTCACCAGTCCTAGTATGTCTTCACTGTATGTCCTAACGTGGCTCAGGTTGCCATATATGAAGTTAATCGGGTTATTGATTTCGTGGGCCACCCCGGCCACCATCTGTCCGAGGGAGGACATTTTCTCAGTCTGAATTAGCTGGGTCTGGGTGCGCTTGAGTTCTTGGAAAGAAACCTCTAGTTGTTCGGCTTGTTTTTTTAATTGCGCTTCTGACATTCGCAGAGCTTGCTCTATCTGCACGCGATCTCGAATTTCCTGGCTCAGGAGCAGATTTTTTTCCTTTAATTCCTGCGTCCTCTCTTCCACTTTATGTTCTAAAGTTCGGCTGTAATCTTCTAATTGCTCATTGGCTTGTTTCAAGTTGTCAGTCGCCTCAGACAAATTGGCATAGAGTCGAGCATTTTCCAGGGAAATTGCCGCTTGAGAACAGAGCACGGTTAAAACTTCCAGACGATCGGGAGTAAACGCACTCCTTGTCAGATTATTTTCCAAGTAAAGCAGACCAATGAGCTTTCCTTTATGGACGATCGGCATACATAAAACTGACTTGGGTTGGGCGTTAACTATATAGCTATCCCTGGTAAAAATTCCCTCCTGACTTGCATCATTTAATACCACACTTTCCTGAGTTCTCACCACATAATTGAGGAGAGAAGACGGCAAATTGTGAGTGTTTTTTATTGGTGTGGATTGCAACAATACTATCTCATTATTATCTATGCTTGCCGTCCCTTCTACCACCAGTTGACCATCTTTTTCTAAAATTAAGTAGCTTTTTTCAGCCCCAGCATTCTCAATCGCAATTTTCAATAACTTAGAAAGCAGACTTTCCAGAACAATTTCGCCAGAAATAGCTTGAGAAGATTTCATCACAGAGGCGAAATCCAGTGCTGCAAAACTCCCCGTAGTCGTCGAGGTTGTCGTCCGCGATACGTCGAATATGGGGGCTTCTTTAGTCAGTATTCGCGAGAAGAATTCAGGATATTCTTCAGATAAATCCTGCACTTTTGCTTTCGCTCCCCAGCGAACATAGCCATAGTAAGCATCCGTCAAATAAATCTCCGCTATCTTCTCCCGGCCGCGAGAAAAATAAAACTCGGCAGCCAGTTCATTAGCTAGGGCTTCTTCCTGAATGTATCCCTGTTCTCTGGCTCCTTGAATGCTAGCGTCATAATACTCCATCGCTTTGCCAATTTTACCCAATACCCGCGCTTTCTCCGCCTCCACTAACTCGTACTTATGCTGGAAGTTAGACGGGGCATGAAATGCCCATTTCTGCATTTTTTCTTGATTAGCTTCAACTAAGCTGATGTATTGTTGTTGTTCGGCGTCTGAAGCTTGAGGATAAACAGCGAGTAGAGCGAGGGAATAATAGAAGTTGTGAGGAGCACTAACTACCATTCCCATCACGCTTACTGCGTGTTCGGCGGCTAAACTGGCATTGGCAACGGCATTCTTTGGTTCTTTAAAGAGATATAATAGAATTGTCTTAGCTAGATAAGTAATAAACAGCAAAATTGTATTGTTAGTTTCAATAAAAACAGGCAACATTTGTGTTTCATTAAAACTTTTGCCTACCAACTGACATTTGGCTTCAGATTCATTTTGAAGATTTAGCGTCAATTGGTGAAAGAGCTGGATGTAATAAATAGAATAGTCTTGTTTTAGTTTGAACACTAAATCAAGATATTGCTCTTGTTCCTCTTCTACAATGTCTAATCGTTCGCCAGTCAAAAATATGCTCGCACAATAGACAGTAACACAATAACCGGCATATTCTATATCTCCAGTTTCCAGTCCACTTTGAAAGGCTGACAGTAAGGGGACTAAAGCTTGTTTAGCTGGCTCTTTCCAGTGTATAACAAAGCCATAAATTAATTGATTAACTCTACATTTAAGCGAGTTGGCATTAAATTTATTCAACAACTTTAATGCAAAATTACCAGACTGATATCCGGCATCTATATCCCCTATTAGCGAACACAGTATTAAACTATAAAAAGCATACGCAAAAGCAGCAATAGAGGAATAGCCATGCTCCATGCAGAGTTTAACCAAAGTCACTGCAAGTGGGAGCAAAATTGCGGGTTTAGCAGCAAGAGCAGGAGAAATAAGAGAAGTCAGTATACTTAAAGCCGCTATTTTGTAAGGGTCTGTCATCTCTGGGAGATTGTCTAAGTCTGCGATATCTGGCAACTCAACCACAAAACCCCCGTTACCCTCGTCATTTGACAAGGAAACACCCAGCATATCCAGCACTTGCAGCCCAGTATCAATGGCTTTTAACATCTGATTTTGGGCCATATAATACTGGATTTGTAGCTCGTATACTTTCACTTTTTCGAGCAGGGTGCTAGCTTGTTGTAGAACAACTTCAGCAAGAATTGCTGACTTTTCGTAATTGGTATTAATATATTCTGCTTCCACCGCTTCTACATAAAGTGCTAGTGTCAGATCGTAGTTACTCTGCCAACTGTTTTCTGCCAAGAGTTCTAACCCTACTCTTAGTTGCGTGACAGCAGCTTCATAAGCTGACGCTGCTTTGGCTTTTCGACCAGCTATTAAATTTAATCGGGCTAGACGATCTTTTTTTGCCTGATTGGTGATGAAGTCAGCCCCAACATTTAACTGATTGACAATCTCAAAGATATTTTCTTCAATCTCCTCTGTTGGAGTATGCTCTAGTAGCAGTTCACCAATTTTAAAGTGGGTCTGTTGTTTCTGAAATTCCGGAATAAGAGAATACGCCGCTTGCTGCACCCGATCATGGAGAAATTTGTAAGCGATAGGCGCGTGATAGCTGTAAGGCAAAGGGGCAGGTGAGGATGATAGCAGAGGAGAATCTGGAGGTATTCTTTCATTTACTTCCATGCTCATTTCATCGGAGGTAAAAACGAGAGGGATTTTGTAGGCTTCGCTCAGGGGCAAAACCAAGCCAGCCTGAAGTGCTTGCCACAAATCAGCCGCCGTTTCCGATTGAGATTTTTCATTGACAATAGCCAGAACGTCTAAATTAAATTTGTCTCCAATACAGGCTGCTAACTTTAAGACATCCTGGGTCTCTTCCGGGAGTTTTTGAATATTTCTGGAAATCAGTTCGACGACATTATAATCTGTGATGCCTACCGCTTGAATTTGGTTCAATGACCAATGCCAGCACCCAGCACTGAAATCAAAGGTCAATAGCTTTTCTTGATGCAGAGTAGCGAACATCTGAGCCAAGAAGAAAGGATTTCCCTGGGTTTTATTGAAAAGTAGCTCGGACAATTCAGAAACCCGGTTTCTCAGAGCGGAAGACTCATTCAGGGTATCTGCTACCAGCAAGCTGACGTTGCCAATATCCAAAGGACGGAGGGTGATATTATTTACAACCGCCCCATTCTTTTGAATCTCATCCAACGTCAGCATCAACGGATGCGTCGGACTTACTTCGTTATCTCGATAGGCTCCCATCAGCAGTAAATATTGGCTGTCCGGGTCACAAATAAGCAGATGAATCAACTTGAGCGATGCCGAATCTGCCCACTGTAAGTCATCCAAAAAGACGACGAGCGGGTGTGAGGGTTTAGTAAATACATGAATGAATTTTTTAAACACGCGATTAAAGCGATTCTCGGATTCAGATAATCCCAATTGCGGAACCGCTCCTTGAGGCCCGACAATCAGTTCGACTTCGGGAATGACATCTACTATGACTTGGCCATTGGAGCCTAAGGCTTCTAAAAGTTGCTGTTTCCAAATCGCTAGTTTTTCCGAACTTTCTGTTAACAGATGCCGCATCAAGCCGGCGAAAGCTTGAATCAAAGAAGCATAAGGAATATTTCGCTTTAATTGGTCAAATTTACCGGAGATAAAATACCCGCGCTGCCTGACAATCGGTTTTTGAACTTCATTCACTAAGGAAGATTTGCCAATTCCTGAGTAACCGCTCACTAGCATCAGTTCGCTGTTTCCGCCGGAGACTCGCTCAAAGGCTTCCATCAAAGTGGCTACTTCTTGCTCGCGGCCATAGAGTTTTTGCGGGATAAGAAATTGTCCAAATTTATCCCTCTTACCGATTGAAAAGTTGCCAATTTTTCCATGCGTTTGCAGTTGATGACGGCACATTTCTAGGTCAGCTTTTAGGCCCAGGGCGCTTTGGTATCTGTCTTCAGCGGTTTTGGCTAATAATTTCATTACGATGTCAGAAATCGCTTCGGGAATCTCACCGATTTGCTCATGGGGTGGCACTGGTCTTTTAGCGATATGGCAGTGAATTAATTCCAGGAGGTCGGTGGCTTGATGCGGCAGCTTTCCCGTCAGAATTTCATAAAAGGTGACACCTAATGAGTAAAAGTCGGTGCGGTAGTCTATTGAGCGATTCATCCGCCCGGTTTGCTCTGGAGACATATAGGCGGGGGTGCCTTCTAGCAAGTTGGGATTGCTGAGGCTCTGATTTTCTCGCTCTAGGTACGTGGAAATGCTAAAATCTATAATTTTAATTTTATCTGTTTTGGAATTGATAATGATATTCTGCGGTTTAATATCTTTATGGATTATCTTATTTTCATGCAGTTGAGCTAGGGTCTCTGCCAAATGAATTGCCAGACTTAGAAATTCGCTTATTTCAAGGTGTTTAGCTGCGATTAGGTTTTTCAGAGATTTTCCCCCAAAATCTTCTAATATCAGCGCCAGACCGTTATTATGCTTTTGTAAAGAGTGAGCTTTGACAATCCCTGTCATGTCCAGAGTTTTGAGGATTTTATATTCATGTCTCAACCGCGCGATTTCTTCTATTGTGGGGTACTCGGCTTTGAGGGTTTTTACTATAACCTGAGTTGGCTCCGACTCCCGAACCCCCCGATAAATAACTGTATTGACACCTTCATGAAGCGGCAACGATAATAGTTTGTAACCGGGCAGCGTGGTTTTCATATTCGTTTTTTCCATGAGTACGATTATTCTGGCCTGGAATTGATAGAAGGAAATCGGAGACGGCGATGTTCGATCGCCTGTTGGGAAAAATTAAACGAGCAGGGAATCAGCTTATTAGCAAGTGGCAATATTTTATCCGCTCATTCAATGCTAAAGTGCATCAGGGTCGGATATTTATCTATAATACTTCTGCTGGAGTTGGACAAGTAAGAAGGCGCATTCACATAAATTATCCGAGCGCACTACCTCAATCATCTGTTTAAACGTCTCTCGCTGTACTTCGCACAGATGCTTAAAGTTTTCCGAACTCAGGTTTTTTACATCCCAGTAGCTTACCTATTTCAGCATGAATTATTCCAACTTACTATTATACATCCTACTACCACATATTTGCAGCGCTGCGACCGAGCGCTAGTGTTCGCGTCGTGCTAAACATTTGTATGAGAGCAGCATACCTCCAAAAATTGAGTTAGAAGATAATATTGGCAAGATGGTCATCCTTGATATAGAAACAGGCGACTCTAAAGTTGATGAAAATGGTTTACACGCTGCTGATTACCTGAGTGCGAAACATCCAAATGCTAAACTCTTGGGTATCCCTATTGGATATAAACTTGCTGCATCTGTAGGTAGTGTCATTGAGCGTCTCTCTAAGTAATTTCACGTATGGTAGGTGATAGATAGGCTAAACTTAATTTTATTGGATTTTGCTTGAAAGTCAAGCTGTTAGAGTTGGAATTCATAAGAACCTTGACTGCGGTGGTTCCGAAAGACTCTGACCCTAATTTATATGTACTCTATGTTCTCGGTTTCTAAGAGAGCGCATTCTCAAGGAGAAACTTTAGACGACATACAAGCGAACTTACGGGAAGCGAGTAAAATGTGGTTGGAAGATGAGAATCGAGCATTAAATCGACCTTCTATTCACTACGAGGTTCACTTAAGTACGATCGCCATTTTAGTCTTTACCCTTAATTCTTCTAGTTGCTCTAGTTGCTAGGATAACAGCGAATACTAACCGGACTGCAACTCATACTAAAAACCATCGAAGGCATTTGCATTACTTGCCAAATTATCCTATGATGGTGCATCACGATCTTGATGATTGTTTCATTATTATAAGTAAGCTAATATGCGATCGCTTGTATTGACTCTAGCTCTCATATGTTTAGCCACCCCCGCTGTTGCCACAACCTGCGAGGAAAGCTTTCAAAAAAAGGGGGACTTTTTGAATGGTGCCGCCTTTTCTGCACGTGTTCAGGTTGAGGGGTTATCGATAGAGAGAGCATTTGCCCAATTACGACCAATTTTGGCCCGCGAGGGCATCAAGACTCTCAGCACGGATATGAACTTAGGTGTAATGAAAGCTGAAAATCCCGCCACAGCATTTCAACGTGCTTTGCCAATTGATGTATTTGCCTCAATGGACGGCAATCTATTAAATGTTGAGATGATCTTTACTCTTCCCAGTGGGGTGGGTGCAAGTAAAGACACGGTGAAGCGATACTTGTGTGGTGCACTAAATCAACTGCTGCCCCAAACTACAAAGTAATATTTAATCATTCATTTGATGAATGGTAGTTTCTCACACTCGATCGCAAAACCCAATACTTCAAAATTACCTGGGGGCGATCGCTCTTTAATTCGGTGCGATCGCTCTCTGAGTTTCTAGCCTTATTGTCCTATGGATAGTGTGATATTAGTTTGGGCGATCGAAGTGTTAGACAGCAACTACAGTATAATTAATAGTTATACGCTCTGAGTTATTTGTTGAAGCATAGTTGTAAGCTTACTGGTGGGTAATTAAAATTTATGAGCTATTCAGAAGCATTTTCACCCAACTACATTACGGCACGAGAGCGATTTCGAGCAGCATCTTCATCTGTCGGTTATCAGGACACTGCCTATCCAATCGAGCAGGTTAGTCCAACTGGTGAAGAATTAACTATTGATGTGGCTATCGGTGGTTCTTCCAACCCACGACGATGTGTAGTCATTTCTAGTGGCTTGCATGGAGTAGAAGGCTTTCTGGGCTCTGCAATTCAACTTACATTGTTAAAAAATCACCAACTTCTCAGATCGTTGTCGCCTGATTTTAAGGTTATATTTATTCATGCTCTGAATCCTTATGGTTTTGCATGGCGACGACGTTGGAATGAAAACAACATAGACTTAAACCGTAATTTTTTATTATCTGAAAAATTTTTTGATGGCAGCCCAAAGGATTATCCTAAATTCAATTCCTTTCTAAATCCAACGTCGTCGCCATCACGCTTTGAACCTTATATTTTTCAATCTCTCGGGCTGATTTTGAAATATGGAATGACGAGTTTGAAAAACACTTTTCCTGTAGGGCAATACGATTTTCCAAAGGGGCTGTTTTTTGGCGGTCATGCTCCATCCAAAACTCAAGAGATTCTAGCTAGCAATTTGCCCCAATGGATTGGTAATGCTTCTGAGGTAGTGCATATTGATTTCCACACAGGTTTAGGGCGCTGGGGAACTTATAAGCTTTTGTTTGACGGATCTGCAACATCAGAATCTTGTTCAAGACTAGCTCAACGATTTGGAGGAGAAACAATAGAACCGAACAATACAGAAGGTGTGTCATATCCAATTCGCGGTGGATTAAAAACATGGTGCCAAGCTCTTCTACCAGAGTGTCGCTATGATTTACTAACTGCAGAATTTGGCACTTACTCAACGATTAAAGTTTTGAAGGCATTGCGGGCGGAGAATCGTGCTTACTGGTGGGGTAAGTCAGACCAGAACTATGAATGGACAAAAAACCAGTTGGTAGAAATGTTTGCACCCAGATCTCGCAAGTGGCGAGAACAATGCTTAACTCAAGGACTTGATGTTTGTAAACGAGCGTTGATTGACTGAAGGAGTTGCGACGGTAAGCGATCGCAATACTCAATACATTAAAAATACCAGTAGATCGATCGCCCTTCAATTCAATGCGTTAGCGAAGCCCTCGAAGAGGATCGCTCTCAGGGTTTCTAGCGTTAAGTTTATTGGTGGGTGTTCTGCATCAAGTTGGATGGAGAGCTTTTTACACTTGGCAAATTATATTTGGTCGCTGAAAGCTGTGCAACCATTTCTGCACGAGACGAAACCTCAAGCTTACGGAACATTCGCTTCAAAGCTTGCTTCACTGAGTTCTCAGTAATCCAAAGTTCCCTCCCGATTCCTGCGTTGGTTCGCCCCAAAGCAACCAATTCGGCAATTTGCAATTCACGAGGCGTTAGGCGTGAGCTCTCGAAAGGTTGGTGTTGCGATGCCCTAGGGGATAGCTTAGCTTCGCGCACTGTTGCAGCCCAAACAGACAAATGCAAACAGATCGCACTCAAATCCGCTAGATTTTGTGTATCAAAGGCGGGCATTGACCGATCGCGCGTACAACCCACTACACCCATTAATTGACCGCGACTGACAATCGGCCCCGCCATCACGTGCCAATGATCGGGGCGGGGACAAATTATTGTCCAAACCTTGGGTGATGATGTCACTAATGCTTCATGGACAGGAGCATGGCGCTCCACTAAATAACGTGCAACAGGATTATGTTCGATCGATAGCGCAAGTTTCAATGTTTTCTGAAAATTGCTATCTGCTAAAGGAAGTCGATCGAAGAAAAAGATTCCAGAGCGTTTAGCTGCAAAATACTCACCGATTGTGGGCACGATTTGCGATCGCAGCTCTTGTTCATCCTTCACCTGGTCGATCGCTTCAAATAAAAGCTGCAAGGGACTTGTCATGCTCATGGTGTCAAAAAGAGTACCCGATCGAGGTCTAGAAGCATTGCAATACTCGAATTATATTACCGTTATAGTCTCAAAAACAAATTGACATGACAACAGATTTGGAAATCGACCGCGCTCCTACACCTTGGATGCCGATCGGCTTTTATGCGACTTCAATAGTCTTTAATGTCTGCTTAATTGCTCAGTTATTGACGGTTGGAGTTGCCTATTTCAATAATCCTGCATGGTGGAATATTCATGTTTGGCTAGTGCGAGGGTACAGTGGACTGTCATTAGTATTACTGGGATGGTCGTTTATCGCCCCATTCTCACGTAGAATACGACATCTCGCCGCAAGTTTGCCAGTGCTGCTTGGACTACAATTTGCCAGCATTCATCTTAAAAGTCCTCTTCACCTAGAGATACTCCATCCTCTAATTGGATTTACGTTACTCTATGTTTCTTCAAGCCTTGTACATCACATATCGCGCACTTTATCGTCCAGCAACTATCAAAACAATCAAATTTTAGAGGTATAAATGACGCAAGATACCATCTTCACTCCCTTCTTTGCCACAGTGTTTCTTACACTCGTAGTCTGGGTGTATATGTACATCCGCCGTATCAGTTTTATCACCAGTAGAAAGCTCGGTCAAAAGGATTTTGCTGTAGCGGGCGCACTGGCACAAATCTCGCCACCAAGTGTATCCAATCCATCGGATAACCTAAAAAATCTGTTCGAGATTCCGGTGCTTTTCTATGCACTTGTCCTATACCTCTTCATCACAAAGCAGGTGGATACAGTGTATGTAAACGCCGCGTGGATATTCGTTGTGTTTCGCACATTGCATAGTGCTGTCCATTGCACATTCAATCTCATCATACTTCGGTTCTACCTTTACTTATTTGCCACGCTCGCGGTGTGGTTCATCGCGATCCGCGCAGCATTTATCCACTTTGGCACAATTGATTAACCTCCCTCAAATGAGCTAGAAGTTATCAACAGTCGGCGAACACTGAGCGTGCAACGGAAAGCCCGCCCTGTTTGTGCGTGTGTGTTCGGGGTCTTGCGGGGCGGTCTGCCACTGAACCAAGTCGTTAGGTCCCGATCGCAATACCCAATGCTTCAAAATTACCAGTAGATCGATCGCCCTTCAATTCAGTATTGCGATCGCTCTCTTAATTTCTAGCGTTATTGTTCTGCCAAGAGTGCAATATTTGTCAAGGGCGATCGCGCTTCTAAGATTCTTACGGCTTCAGAGCGAGCACTTGGCGGTAATTAACATCCCGATCGATTATGGTACCGCCTCAGATTGTTTGAGGGCTCCACTGAACGCGAAGTGGTTAAGATTGAGTAGCGATCGGGGATGCTGAAATTGTCTGTTGCCGAATGGGGATCTGAATAACAAACTCAGTGCCTGAGACAGGTGTAGAAAAACACTTGATTTTACCGCGATGCTTTTCAGTAATGATTTGATAACTAATCGACATTCCCAAACCCGTACCTTTACCGATGGCTTTGGTCGTGAAAAACGGGTCAAAAATGCGCTCCTTCACTCGGTCTGGCATACCGATTCCATTGTCAGCGATCGCCACCTCCACCCATTGATTGTCGATCGCAGAAGTCCGAATCCTAATCTGCTTCGGCGTGTCTTTAAGATCCTGATAGGAGGGTTTGGTATTCATCTCATCTAGGGCATCCAGGGCATTAACCAAAATATTCATGAATACCTGATTGAGTTGTCCGGGGAAACATTCCACCTTGGGCAAAGTGCCATAGTCTTTGATCGTTACCACGCCTGGACACTCTGGTTTATCTTTGAGCCGGTGTTGCAAAATCAGCAATGTACTTTCAATTCCCTCATGAATATCAACATCTTTGAAGTCTGCTTCATCCATGCGAGAAAAGTTTCGCAACGAGACGACAATACCGCGAATTCGCTCGGTTCCTATTCTGATAGATGAAATTATCTTTTGGATATCTTCAGTGAGGAATTCCAAATCGATGTCCTCTGCCATTGCTTGCACCTCTGGATCGTTGCTGGGATGGCGCTGTTGATAGAGTTCTATCATCTGCAGCAGATTTTGGGTATATTCATCCAGGTGGGTGAGATTACCGTGGATGAAGTTGACCGGGTTATTTATTTCATGGGCAATTCCCGCAACCAACTGTCCCAAGCTAGACATTTTTTCGCTTTGGATAACTTGCATCTGGGCTTTTTTCAGTTCGTTTAGGGTCGTTTCCAGTTCTTTAGCTTGCGCGGTCGAGGAGATTGCTAATTCTTCGATCGCAGCAACCTGGGGCAGAGTTGTCCAGCAAGCAATCGCCACTCCCACAAATGCCAGCGTCATCAACACAATCATCAGCAGATAGGGATTGTTGGTTCCGGCTTCTACCCGCAGCCTGGAGCGGATCAGCCAACTGATCGTCGCTGTACCACAAATCAGCGCAATCAAAATTACGACCTGAAGCACCACAAAGTATTCATTTTTAGGAGGAGTTACTGGCTTGGTATGGAGTCGATCCCACCACGGTAAATGCAAAGATGCCCAAGGAATCCGCAGAATCGCAGCGTCGATCGCTATCACTACTAACGGCAACAGCAATCCGAGACAAAAATCCATCCATCCCCAGCTAACGCCACCCACCACCAGGGAAATGAACTCCACCACCAGTAATGCTAAGGATAGTCGCCCCCAACGCACGACTGGATCGTTGCGCTGCATCCAGAGCCCCAAGTGCAACCCCATGATAGAAATGAAAAAACTCACCCCTGACACCACGACAATTCGAGTGGTGTTGCCCCATACTAAAAACCCTAAACTACAGATAAAGGTTAGCAACAGCGCGGGTTCTAGGGCACCCCGACGGGACACTGCGCCAAACACCGGAGACAACAGCCCATCCTGCGCGAGTTGGAAAAGGATGCGGGGCGTATTGCAAACGCTAGTCGCAGAGCCCAACAAACAGCTAGCGGCAACCAGCAATGTGACTATGGCAGGGGCAGCGTCTCCCCAGAAAGGCTTGGCAGCCGCCAGGAAATTGCCGTACAAATTGCCTTCTAAACCGGCAGCGGTTGCCAACTGCACCAACACTAAACTGCCACCCACAAACACCAGAGGCATGAACCAGGCAACCCAAGACAGCGCCTTGAGGGTGCCTTTTGGGCGGAGACTGTCTGCTACAAAGGATGAAGCTGTATCGCAGCCATAGAAGCTATAAGCGGCAAACAAGTACCATTTCAGCCAGTCATGGACGCTTAGGGCATCAATGCTGCTGGGCAAGAGTCCGGGGCTTTGGGGCGAAAAGGCAAGCCAGCCTAAACCCTGAACGCAGAAGAGGAGTAAAAAGCCGATTGAAGGAAAGATAAAAAAGAGGTGCAGAATGGCGACGGCGCGGGTGCCACTTAATGCTAAAAAGTAAGCGATCGCAGTAAAACCGATCTCAAACACTTTTTCTGGAATATTCAGCCCCATCGGTTCTAAATGGAATTGAATCAAGTTTGTGAGGACGATCGCATTAATGGCCGGAAAGGAAACCCACCCCAAGTAGTAGGCAATCGCCAAGTAGCGGGAAAAGGCAGGGTAACGATGGAGCAATCGCGTGATGTAATTTGGTGTTCCTCCAGATACATCTGGATATTTCTCACCCAAACTCTGAACTTGAAGGTTAAACAGAATTCCGACGATAACACCAGGAATCCAAACCAACAGTGATGCAGAGCCAATTTCTGCTTGCATCAACGGCGCTAAGGTAAACCACATCAGATATCCAACCACACTAAACCCCCAAGCTTCCGCAGAGGACATGGTGCGCCGGAGGCGATTCAGAAATGGCACACGATCTATTTCCATAACAAGCAGATAGGGGTCATCCTATTGTGATACACGTGTAATTTCCACAGCCCAGAAAAAAACACCTACCTAGTGTTTCGTTCTCGGGCTGAAAATTGTAAGCTCGATCTGATGTAGCGGTGAAAGATTGAGGCGTAATCAGTTAAAGTTGCTAGCGATCGCACTCTCGATCGCAACAACTAATGGGAACTGATATCTTGCACCAGTTGCAATAACCCTTTCACGGGCGGACTAGAAGAGCAAAGGCCCACAAAAAAATTAACTTTTTGTGGAACAGGCCGAAAAGCCTGTGCGAGCGAGAATGGTGCAATCTCTCAGTTGAAACGGAGTCAATAGAGTCTTTTCAGTTTGTTTAATGTGCCGTTAGCTAGCGATCGCAATACTCAATACCCAATACTTCAAAATTACCTGCGGGCGATGGTGCCGGAGCAAGTTTTGAAGCGATGCACTAAAATCCTGTTCAGATAGCTATTATAGATTAATCATGAAGATTAAGGCGATTATCTGGCAAGAAGATGGCGTATGGTATGGCTCAGTTCCAGCACTTGCAGGTTGTCACACAAAGAGAGAGAGTTATGAACAATTGCTAGAGATGCTTGAATACGCTGTTCAAGGTGGGCTTGAAATCATCCATCAACAAAATGAACTTGCGCCGGAGAAACAGTTAATTGAGTTATCTATAGCAATCCTAAATCATTTGTGAATTTCTTACTCCCTCCCCTTGGTAAGGGGAGGGTTGGGGTGGGGTAAAATTTTTACGACTCATTTAGAATTGCTATATATGAAATCTGTTTCTGGCAAAGCACTCTGCAAAATCGTTGAGCGACATGGTTTGGAGCTAAAAAGAATCGCTTTGTATCGTCGTTAAAAGACTCTTTTGCTCTCCCTCCCTAAATCTTCAATACCCGGGGTGTCTTCACCAAAAAAATTGAAAAAGTAAAAGCATTTTTAAACCTATGAAATGGTTAATTCAATATCTTTATGAAATCAAATTAGATAAAGCTATTCTCTGGTGCTATCTTATTTGGTATGTTATAGTAGTTTGTTTCCATTTTGATCCTTCGGTTAAGATATGGATCAATTCAGTTGGTATAAGTGCTGTAATCGGTACGGGTCTGATGCTAAGTGTTTCTTCTAGTAAAGGCAAAAGAGATCATTGGCAGGCATTCAGGTTATATCTCATGCCATTTTGTGTCTCAAGCTTCTCTGCCTTGATTAAAGAGCAGGGATTTATCGTATTCATATCACCAAATATCACCGAAACAATAGTTTCTGTATCATGCTGCGGTCTATTTTTATTACTTATTCTAGCAGTAAAACTATTCAAAAATAATGTTATTTAGCAGGAATATAAAAACCTGAAAACAGCAGAAATATGACTTTTTAGGTTGAAATTACCCCGATCGCCTTTAAGGGCGATCGAGCTTGTAGAATTATTACGTCCCGATGAAGCGATTGAATTGCTGATTGAAAGGGCTTTTTTAGTTCCTAGTCCGATAGTTCTTTGAGTGCGATCGCTTTTTGGTTGAGCGATCGCCGAGTTGTACTATACTGGCCTATGTAAATAAATTATCAATATGCCCAGACTAATATCGGCGGTAAGCAGGTTGCTAAAATCGCTCGCGCTGGCATTTTTTGCCCTCAAATCGCTTTCTTTGGATTAATTGGCGTTTTAAATTCTGTCTTCTACTTTCTCCCTTGGGGCGATACAAGCGGCGGGTAATCCCCTCCCTACGGTCAATTGGCAATAACCCATTATTAATTGTTAATCTTCCATGAGGAAGCCGAAAAGATATATCATAACCTTAACCAGATCATTTCTTCCCAGATATGTTCTACTGTTCTAATCCAAGTTGCTCCAATCCTTTCAATCCCGACAATTCTAAATTTTGTCAAAGTTGCGGATCGCAAGGCCTCAACCCTTTATTCAGAAATCGCTACCGCGTGATTAGACTGTTGGGGGAAGGGGGATTTGGCAGAACTTATGAAGCGGTAGATACCGATCGCATGGACGATCCCTGCGTAATCAAGCAGTTTGTACCCCAATTTCAAGGAACCTCAGCACTTAAAAAAGCCGCAGAATTGTTTAAGCAAGAAGCGAAACGACTTTACGAACTCGGCGAACATCCCCAAATTCCTCGATTAATTGCTTATTTTGAGCAAGACAAGCGACTTTATTTAGTACAAGAGTTGATTGAGGGGCAAACTTTACTAGCAGAATTAACTCAGCAGGGTGTTTTTAGCGAAGAAAAAATTTGGCAGTTACTCGCAGATGTACTGCCTATTTTGAAATTTGTGCACGATCGCCATGTCATTCACCGAGACATCAAACTTGAGAATATCATGCGGCGTCGCACCTCTGTTAGCTCCTCCCTGCCAAAAGCGGGAAATTTTGGGAATTCAGCTTTCCGAAGGGGAGGGCGGGGAGAGTTAGTTTTGATAGATTTCGGCATTTCCAAACAAGTGACGGGCTCCCTGATGAGCAAAGTAGGCACGACGGTAGGAACGCCCGGATATTCGCCTGTAGAACAAATGCGCGGTCAAGTTTTCCCCGGAAGCGATTTGTACAGTTTGGGAATAACTTGCCTGAGACTGCTAACTCAATGTTTGCCAAAAAGTGACGGTTCAGATGACCTTTATGACCCGATCAACGGTTGCTGGATTTGGAGAGAACGCTTGCCAGTCGGCACAAAAATCAGCAGCGAGTTGACAAACATTTTAGATAAATTAATTCAAGATTATCTCAAAAATAGATATCAATCTGCTGATGAAGTAATCAAAGCTTTAAATCTCTATTCTTTACCTCCCCAACCCCCTTTTGTCAAGGGAGGACAACTTGCTTTAAATTCTTCAGTGACAAAGGGAGGGCCACTTGCTTTAAATTCTGCTGTGACAAAGGGAGGGCCACTTGCTATCAATACTCCGCTCAATCACAGCAGTCAAATCAATAGCAATATCTCTGTCAATCCCAGGCAAAAATCCAACACCAATCCGCCTCGTAACACTGCCTCGCAGAGAATTGCCGCTGCCAAAAGCACTTTTGAATTTCAGGTAGTGACAGTAGACAAGCGCGGGAAGGAAACTAATGTTAACAGGGGCAAAGCGCGTTTTTTTGAAGAACATCTTGGTAGCAGTACAGTCCTGGAAATGGTATCTGTTCCTGGCGGTACTTTCCTCATGGGTTCCCCAAAAAATCGGGGTGACAGCGACGAAAAACCCCAGCACCCAGTCACTTTAGCATCTTTCTATATTGGCAAATTTCCAGTCACTCAGGCCCAGTGGAAAGCAGTTGCCACACTGCCGCAAATTAAAATATTTCTCAATCCCGATGCTGCCCGTTTTAAAGGTGCAAATCGACCTATAGAAAATGTATCTTGGTACGAAGTTGTGGAGTTTTGCGCTAGACTTTCTCGCAAAACGGGTCATAATTATTGCTTGCCTAGCGAAGCCCAATGGGAATATGCTTGCCGGGGGGAAACTACGACACCGTTTCACTTTGGGGAAACGATTACCAGCGAGTTAGCAAATTACAACGGAAGCTCTAATTACGCTGAAGCGCCGAAGGGAATTTATCGCTTTCAAACGACAGATGTTGGCAGTTTTAAACCTAATGCTTTCGGATTGTACGATTTCCACGGAAATGTTTGGGAATGGTGTGCGGATTCTTGGCACAATAATTATAACGGTGCGCCTGCTGATGGTAGTGTTTGGGAGTCTGACGGGGACTCATCGCTGAGGTTGTTGCGGGGGGGTTCTTGGAACGATCATCCTCCGAATTGTCGCAGCGCGTGTCGCCTCAGATATCAGCCGGATTGCAAGGCTAGTATTGTGGGTTTTCGAGTGGTTGTTTCTGTTGTTTAGACTCCAATTGTAGGCATTCGTTCTCCTATCTTGAAATGCTTCTACGGTTTCCCTATCAATCAAAGATTTATGCAATAAGCCTATTGATCTTGTCTCGGAATGGAGAAACCCGGTTTCTTGAAGAAACCGGGTTTGGGAATGGACGATCGCCCAAATTCTTGCCTTATATCGTTTTCGGTTGCATCAGAATAATAAAATCGAGTCAACAGTTAACACTCAATCATTCAGTTTTTCGACCCGCCCGTCAACAGTCAACAGTCAACAGTCAACAATCATGAGGAGTGCAACCGGAATTGATATTAACTAGCCTTCTTTTGAGGAGCCATTATGCGTTCCACACTCATAGCAGCCACGCTCAATGTCACCACAGCCATGCCGAGAATTGCCACAGGCTGCAACTTCTCATTGATAATTATAAACGCAAAAAGTGCGGTCATCGCCGGCCCCAAAGTGCCAATTACTGACGCTAAGGCGGCCCCCGCAAAGCGGATGGCAAAATTATTCAAAAGATAGCTAAACAGCGTCAGCACCCCTAAAACAACGCCTCCCAAAATCAAACCAGGCCAAACATTTTGATCGATTTTAGGAGCAAAATTTTCTGACAGCGGCACCCACAAACTCAGGGCGGAAAATACAAAAATCGCTGCGAAATTAACTAAACTAAAAGGAATAGGGTGCAGCTTGCCCGCGGCCATTTGCGTCAGCAATACGTAACCTGCAAAGGTAATCCCAGAAGCCAGTGCAGCCGTGACTCCCACCCCGACATTGCCGCCGCCCGGAGCTGGGGCCGCAAAACTCGGCCACCCAGCTAAAATCAGACCTGCGGTAATCCCGACTATCGCCAAAAAGCCGACTGTGCTGGGGCGAGAACCAAACAATATCCAAGAACCCAGTACGGTGACGATCGGATAAATAAAGAAAATCGTAATCGCAATCCCCGCCGGAATATTGCCGATCGCCAAATAAATCAAAACCTGAGACAAAAACAGAAAAAATGCGCTTCCTAAAACCTTACTCCACAAAGCTCGATCGCCCGACTGGAACAACCGCCTAATATCTTTCCACACAGAAGGATACAGAAATGTCGCCAATATCGGCATCAAAGCCATCACCACGATCAGCCGCATCAACAAAATCAACAAAGAATTTCCAAAACCCGGAGTCACCACCCCCGGAAATTCAAACAAGCCAAAAACCACCCGAGGATTTTTGCCTTTAATCAGAATTCTCAAACAAACATTAAACAGCGACAATACCACCGCCGAAGACAAAGCCAGCACCAAACCTGTCTGCACTTGAGAAGCTACTTTAGCGGGTGCCGTCGGTGGCGCTGAAGAAGGCTGTGGAACGGGTTCTCGCGGCGTTTCCACAGGTGTTGGCTGCAGAAGTTGCGGGCGGACAGAATTAACAGAATTAACAGAATTAGTTGATTCCTCGACATAGGAATCTTGAGCATCGAAAGGATTCTCAAGATATTCTTCTTCTGATTCGAGTTCTTCCCTGATGCGGTTTACGAGATTTTGTAACAGCTCTTCCCCTTGCAGTTCCAGGGTTTTCATGTTATTGAGCCGCACGGAAAGCTCGCTTTCGTAACTCGTTAAATCTTGTTCCAGCATCTGGAAACTGCGATCGATCCTTTCATCCAGCGCCGCCAGCAACTGCGAGGCTCGTTCGTCGTAGTTGCTCGGCGGCAGGGGTATCGGGAACTCGCCGCTGGGAATCGGGCTGCTGAGAGAATTTCCCGAGTTAGCGCTGAGTTCGTTGAACCGCTGCACCAACAAATCCTGCAAATTGTGAGCCAAAACTTGAGCCAACTGCTTCAGCCACAATTGCTGCTGCTGAATGTATCGCCCAGAGAGAGATTCCATTTGCTGAGACTGCAATTTGCGATATTGCTCCCGGAGGTCTTCAATATCTTCAATCAGGTGATTTTTTTCAGTTTGCAGCCGAGTAATGTCTTGATTTAACTGGCCTTTGACATTTTCATGCAAAGCGTCCAGTTCTTGCATTACTGAGTGGAGGACTTCTTCTGCTGATTGTGCATCCTCTGGCTCGCCCTTTGACGAGTATACGTTCCGCTGCGCCATTAGCCTATAACCTCTAATTTAAACTGCACGTTCAGTGTTCTTAAGTATTGTGACAAATCAGGTCGCAAGTTCTAGTGAGTGGCTCTAAAAGATTGCGGACACTGTTGAATCAATAGTAGTCGCTAAGCTACAAATGTGAGAAAATTGCGTGAAGCAAAGCTATCCGGCAGGGAATCGCCCCAAGAACACTTTGTGCAATTAGAAATCATACTACAGCTTGACCTCTCCACGGATTGCTCCCGGTAATTCTCGCATCTAACTCACCCGATTGCACCCGAATCACAAGCCTAAGAGGCCCTTCCGCTACTAAATTTGATTGGGGGGTCGCACTCCTAGCCCCTCAATGGATAACTTGATGCTGCGGCCAGAAATCCGGTTTCTTTTGCCCGCCTTTCTCCCGCACTCCCGCACCCAGGTTTATGATTTTAACAGTTCCGATCTTTTGCTCGCGAAAGTTTTAAGAGGCGATCGCACCCTGAAAAAGCCACCCCCGCGCCATCCAAAAATTAACACATCTCATCCCCCAAGAGCAACAGATATGGCATCCGAAATTTATGACAATTCCTTTACAAAGGATATAGAAAAACTGAATATTTCCTCAGAAGGCGAAGTCTTTGTCTTTCCCGCCTCATTTGCCCAGCAGCGCTTGTGGTTTCTCGACCAATTCGCACCGGAAAACCCTTTCTACAATGTAGTAACAGCACTGCGCTTAACTGGTTCCCTCAACTTAACAGCCTTAGAGCAAACCTTCAACGAAATAGTGCAGCGCCACGAAACTTTGCGAACCACTTTTGCCACGGTATCAGGGCAACCAGTGCAGATAATCTCTCCCGCTTTCAAGACTAATTTAAAAGTATTAGACTTGCAAGATTTGCCACCAGAACAACGGCAAACAGAAGCAAAGAAACTCTCTGCAGCCGAATCTCTTCGCCCTTTCAATTTATCCACCGGACCGCTGATGCGAGTCACCATCCTGCGGCTGAAAGAAACCGAGCATATTCTCTTGCTAAATATGCACCACATAGCCTCCGATGATTGGTCGATCGGGGTACTAATTCGAGAACTGGAAGCTATCTATACAGCTTTGATAAATCAACAGCCATCTCCCCTACCAGAATTATCACTTCAATATGCCGACTTTGCCGAGTGGCAGCGCGAATGGTTGCAAGGTGAAGTATTAGAAACTCAGTTAGCTTATTGGCGGCAGCAATTGCACGGGATTTCGGCGTTAAATTTGCCTACAGATCGCCCTGCACCACCTATGCAAAATTATCGGGGAAAAACTCAATATTTAGAACTGCCTAAAAAGCTGAAAAACGCACTTTTAGCGCTCTCGCAGCGAGAAGGAGCGACTTTATTTATGACAGTGCTCGCAGCATTTCAAACTTTGCTTTACCGTTACTCGCAACAAGAAGATATTGTTGTCGGTTCGCCGATCGCCAATCGCAACCGCAGTGAAATAGAAGCATTAATCGGTTTTTTTGTCAATACTTTAGTGCTGCGAACAGGCTGCTCGGGAAACCCGACATTTCGAGATTTTTTGGGCCGAGTGCGGGAAGTAACTCTGGGAGCTTATGCTCACCAAGATTTGCCTTTTGAGAAGCTCGTCGAGGAATTGCACCCAGAGCGATCGTTGAACCGCCACCCGCTGTTTCAGGTGGTATTCGGACTGCAAAATGCGCCGCTGGACGAGCTAGAATTGCCAGGATTAAAGTTGAGTTCTTTTCCTTTGGAGACTCAAACAACGCGCTTTGATTTAGAGCTGTATTTGTGGGAAGCTTCCGATAACTTTAGGAGCAGATACGGCGAACATTGGGAAGATTCGGAAGGCCTGAGAGGCTTAGCTGTGTACAATACGGATTTATTTGATGAAGTTACGATCGCCCGAATGCTGAGGCATTTTAAAACGCTGCTGGAAAGCATTGTGGCTAATCCAGAACAAAGAATCGCTAACTTACCTTTATTGAGCGAGGATGAAGTGAATCAATTATTCAGAGAATGGAACGATACTCGGACAGATTATCCTCAAAATAAGTGCATTCATCAGTTATTTGAAGAGCGAGTCCAACAGCATCTGGAAGATGTCGCCCTAATTTTCGACAGCCAGCACCTGACTTACAGAGAACTTAACAGTCGCAGCAACCAACTGGCGCGCTACCTACAAAAACTGGGCGTGGGCGCGGAGGTTTTAGTGGGGCTTTGTGCAGAACGATCGATCGACCTAATTGTCGGGATGTTGGCTATACTGAAAGCGGGAGGAGCTTACCTACCGTTAGATCCGAGCTATCCGCGCGATCGGCTAAACTTGATGCTGGAAGATGCTCGAGTTAAAGTCTTGCTAATTCAAGATAAATTGATTGAGAATTTCCGAGACTTCTCAAACTCGGTGATTTACTTCGATCGCGACTGGGAACACATAGCCAAAGAAAGCGCCGAAAATCCCGCCAACACCGCAACAGCAGACAACCTAGCTTACGTTATTTACACATCTGGCTCAACAGGAAAACCCAAGGGAGTTGCTGTCACCCACAAAGCAGTAAATCGGCTGGTACTCAACACCAACTATATAAATATAGAACCTACCGATAAAATTGCCCAAGCATCAAACGCTTCATTCGATGCAGCCACATTCGAGATTTGGGGAGCCTTGCTTAACGGCGCTCAGCTCGTGGGAATTAGCACAAATATTACCCTTTCGCCGCACGACTTAGCCTTAGAACTGCGCCAACAAGGAATCACAGTTTTGTTTTTAACAACTGCCTTGTTTCAACAAATTGCTAGAGTTTTACCGCAAGCTTTTAATTCGCTGCGCTGCTTGCTTTTTGGCGGAGAAACGGTCGATATGAGATGGGTTAAAAAAGTTCTCAAACAGGCGCAAACCACTCAATTAATTCATGTTTACGGGCCTACAGAAAATACCACATTTTCGGCTTATTATTGCGTGCAATACGTACCCGAAACCGCAACATCTATCCCCATCGGTCGCCCGATCGCCAACACGCAAATTTATCTCCTTGATGCGGATTTGCAGCCGGTGGCGATCGGTGTTATAGGTCAATTGTACGTCGGCGGTGACGGATTGGCGAAAGGCTACCTCAACCAGCCTGATTTAACTGCTGCTGCATTCATTCCCAATCCTTTTAGCAATAAATCTGGTTCTAGCCTTTATAAAACAGGTGATTTAGGCCGCTATTTAGCTGACGGCAACATCGAGTTTTTAGGCCGCGTTGACGACCAAGTAAAAATTCGAGGCTACCGCATTGAGTTGGGAGAAATTGAAGCGGCTTTGTGCCAGCATCCACAAGTGCGCGAAGCAGTAGTAATTGTGAGGGAAGACATCCCCGACGATAAACATTTGGTAGCTTATGTTGTTCCTGACGGCATTAATGAACAATTAGAAATTCCCAATCTCAAGTCCAGTGAATTGCGCCAATTTTTGAAAGAAAAGTTACCAGGATATATGGTTCCTGCAACTTATGCAGTGTTGGAGAATATGCCACTGACGCCTAATGGCAAAGTAGACCGCCGCGCCTTGCCCGATATAGATACAGATAGCGAGGATCTAACAGAAAACTATGTAGCGCCTCGGACCGATATCGAAAAGGCGATCGGGAAAATTTGGACTAAAGTTTTGGGAAAACAGCAGGTTAGTATCTATGATAATTTCTTTGAACTAGGCGGGCATTCCCTGCTAGCAACTCAGTTGATATCTCGCATCCGAGACGCTTTGCAAGTCGAGTTATCGGTCAGCAATTTTTTTGAGGCTCCGACTGTGGCGAGTCTGGCAAAATACATTGAAACAATGCGCTGGGCAGCGACTGGTTTGGATACTCCCAGAACAGACGAAAATGAGCGCGAAGATGTGGAATTTTAAGGGCTTACATAATTGGATGATTTTGATTGTTTTGTGGAATTGGCATTTGCCTGTCGGTAGAAATTACCGCAATGGGAACTGATATTCAAGTCTGCTTCACGAGGAGATGTAGACCTGTTACTTGCTAACCTCCTAAAGGCTGAGGCTGCCTATATACTTGCAAAATTGCTTGCAGGGCATTAAAAATAAGGGAGAAAATGTTTTCTCAACAGCCAGTCATCAAGAAAATCCGAAACGATGTCCAACCAAGCGTCTGACCGTCTTAAACAAAATGCTGAAAAAATTATGCAGATGTGGGAGAAGCGGGCGCGTGAGGAAGTCAGCGCATCAACGCATCAAGATTCTCTTGTCTTGCAAGATTCCCTACCTCTCTACTTAAACCAACTGGTAGATGAACTCTCAAACAGAATTGTCAGGACATCTGCCCGAATTACAGCCGACGAGGTAGAAAGTACGCGGATTGGCAAGCTGCATGGGCATGAACGGGCGGGGTATGCTGACTACTCCATGACTCACGTAATTTTCGAGTATCACCTCCTCCGTCAAGTAATTTTTCAAGTTTTAGAAGAAGAAGCACCTTTAGGAGTGCAGGATAGAGACATTATTATCGGCTCCATTGAGCAAGCCGTTAATGACGCGGCTACTCAATTCTCCGAAACGCTACGAGATATTCAAGAACTATTTATGGTGACGTTAACTCACGACCTCAGAAATCCCATCAATGTCGTAAAAATGGGAACTCAACTAACTCTGCGGCGGCTGGAACGAGGAGATACCCACACGGATGTGGCCGCAAGGATGCTCAATGCTATCAATCGGCTGGATTCGATGATTCAAAATCTGCTTGATGCGAGTCGGCTGCGGGCAGGGCAGAGCTTAAAGATGGAATTTGAAGAATGCAATTTTGAGATGCTCGTCCAAGAGGTGGTAGAAGATTTGAGCTTTGCGTATGGAGAGCGGTTTGTTATAGTCTCTGATTCTGAGATCAGGGCTTATTGCAGCCGTAAAGAAATACGGCGGGTGATTGAAAATTTAGCAATTAACGCTGTGAAATATGGTGCGCCTAGTACGCCGATTACACTCACGCTCCAGCAAACCCAAACGCAGATCAGCCTTACTATTCATAATGAAGGCAATCCGATCGCCCTAGACGCTCAATCCATCCTATTTCAACAATTTCGTCGAACCATTTCTGCCGAAGAGCAAACCGGCTGGGGATTAGGATTATTTTTAGCAAAAAATATTACTGAGGCGCATCAAGGGACACTTGCGGTTGAAAGTGCAGAGGGCAAGGGGACAAGCTTTATTATCAACTTACCTAAAGTTATTCTTTAGTTCGGGACATTAAGACTAAGAAGAAAAATAGGGTATCCCCAGCCAGAACCTACAGGATTTTAACTCACATTTTTAGTCACGAAATTTCAGTGCAGAAGGCCCTGACAGCTTCGGCAAACTGCTGGTTATGTTCCATTAATGCCATGTGTCCTCCTTTCTGTATAGTAACTAGCTCTGCTTGAGGTAATTCTGCTTTCATTCGCAGGCTAGCTGGGGGGGTAGTGGCAATATCTGAATCGCCGCATATCACCAACACAGGAATGTCAATCGATCGCAAAGTTTTTGTTTCGTCAAATTTGAGCATTCCCAATGTGCCGCGAGCGAGAACGCCGGGAGAACCCAAGGCTGATAAGAAAGCGGAAAACTCTAATTGACCGCGCGTTTCAGTGCCTTTAAATCCCGATAATTCTACACTGATGTGCAGTGAACCATTGAGATAGCTCAGCCAAGTCATTCCCCACATAATCGGTTCAAGAGCTATTGTGAGATAGAGGATAGGTTGAAGCAGCGGCTTCTGCAAAGCGCGTAATAAACCGCTAAAAATAGCGGTTTTGACGGGATTAGTATAAGTGGTATCTACCAGAATTAAACCAGCTACTCGACTACCGAGAAGTTCTGGAAACAGCCGACTGAATGTTAGAGCAATCATGCCGCCCATGCTGTGTCCGAGTAGGATAACAGGTTTATTTCCTGCTATGGCAATGACGGCTTCGAGATCGCGGGCAAATTTTTCTAGGGAGTAGTCGCTGTTTTTTGGTCGAGTGGATTTTCCCAAACCTGGAAGATCCCAAACAATCACTCGGAAGCGATCGCTTAGTTGCCGTTTCGCGTAATACCAAACCATACTGTTCGGCCCCCAACCATGGGAGAGGATAATCGGCTGTCCGTCCTCTGGGCCGTAGAATTCTACTTGTAAAATAGTGCCATCAGGTCTCTCTACTCGCTGAACCGTACCCGTCCGCGTCGGCTTGGGTTCGTCAGCACCGGGGCGGCGGAACAGCGGCAAACTGATAAAGCGGCCGCCAACAGACCAAAGAAGCATTAAGACTCCGCTGACTAAGTAGGAAATCCCTACAAGTTCGCCGATGTACCATTCGTAAATAATGTATATACCTCCGCCAAGTACCCCGATGGACAGCAGTCCCACCAGCCATAGGAACAGAAAATTGAAGGGCATGAACGGCATAAGCTGAAACCTTGGGTAGAATTTGGGTTGCGGATTCAAACAGAATCATACTCAGGTTAGGCCACAGTAAGCAAGCGGTAAGTTAAGCTCTTAACTTGTGCGCTGGTGGAATTTCTTTGATTGATTTGCCCAAGTAATGACAGGATGACTCAAAATGCCCGATCCAAAAATAGCGAGTTCATCGCCAAATGCCAGAGATTCTGTCAGGGTGGAGTTAGTTGAGTTTTTATCTTACCTTCGCAGTCTAGATATTAATATTTTTGTTGAGGGCGAGATCCTGCGCTGCAATGCTCCCGAAGGAATTATTACACCCGAACTGCGGGCAGAAATTTCTCATAAAAAAGCCGAAATTATTTCATTTTTAAAAGCAGCTAATCTTACTTCTAGTTTCACTCCTACACCGATTGTTCCTATGGGGCGGGACGGAAATCTACCGCTTTCCTTTGCACAGCAGCGCTTGTGGTTTCTCGACCAATTAGTACCGAACAATCCCTTCTATAATGTTCCCGCAGCCTTGCGTTTGACAGGTTCGCTCAATTTTTCTGCGCTGCAACAAACCTTCAATGAAATTGTGCGCCGCCACGAAGCTTTACGCACGACTTTAGCAGTAGTTTCGGGGCAACCTGTTCAGAGAATAGGTGCTGCTTTCCATCTTCCGATTAATGTAGTGGACTTGCGAAACTTGCCAAAGGAATATCGACAAAATGAAGCAAACAGGCTCACCGCCCAGGAAGCTCAACGCTCTTTCAATTTGTCCAAGGACTTGTTGCTGCGAGTCACATTATTGCAGTTAGATGATGCCGAATATTTACTAATGCTGAATATGCACCACATTGTCTCCGATGGTTGGTCTATCGGAGTGCTAATTCAGGAATTAGGCGCACTTTACACGGCATTTGCTAGCGAAAAACCTTCGCCTTTACCGGCTTTGTCGATCCAGTATGCTGACTTTGCAAAATGGCAGCGCGAATGGCTGCAAGGGGAAGTTTTAGAAACGCAGCTTGCTTACTGGCGGCAGCAGTTAAACGGCATTTATATGCTAAATTTGCCTGCGGATCGACCCAGGCCAGCAATTCAAAGTTACCGAGGCAAAAGGCAATTTTTGCAACTGCCAAAACAACTGAGCGAGGCTTTAGAAACGTTGAGCCAGCGCGAAGGAGTGACGCTGTTTATGACAATGCTGGCAGCTTTTAAAACGTTGCTTTACCATTACGCGCAGCAAGAAGATATTGTGGTAGGTTCGCCGATCGCCAATCGCAACCGTAGCGAAATAGAAGCATTAATCGGTTTTTTTGTCAACAGTTTGGTGCTGCGTACAGATTTGTCGGGAAATCCAACTTTTCGGGAACTTTTAAACCGAGTCAAAGAGGTAGCATTAGGAGCTTACGCTCACCAAGATTTGCCGTTTGAGAAGTTAGTAGAAGAATTGCACCCCGATCGCGCGTTGAACCAAAATCCCTTGTTTCAGGTGGCGTTTGCGCTGCAAAACGCGCCGGGGAATCGGTTAGAATTGCCAGAATTAACACTGAGCCCGCAGCAGTTAGATGTGGGTACAGCGCGGTTTGATTTGGAGTTTCATTTGTGGGAGCGAGCGCCCAACAGCTCCGGAAACAACCAATCGCCCAACAATAAGCTGTGGGTTGATAGCTCCGAGGGTATCAGCGGCATGGTTATTTACAGCGCCGATTTATTTGATGAAGCTACGATTGCGCGCCTGATCGCGCATTTTCAAACTCTGTTAGAAAGCATTGTGGCAAATCCCGAAGAGCGAATTGCCAACTTGCAATATTTGAGCGCCCAAGAGCGCTATCAGTTGTTAGTTGAATGCAACAATACTCAGGCGGATTATCCGCCTGATTTGTGCATCCATCAGCTATTTGAAAAGCAGGCCGATCGGACACCGGATGCGGTGGCGCTGGTATTTGGAGATGAGCGAGTCACCTATCGAGAGCTAAATCTCCGCAGCAACCAACTAGCACGTTATCTGCAAAAAATTGGGGTTGGGGCGGAAGTTTTAGTCGGGCTTTGCTGCGGGCGATCGCTCGATCTGATTGTGGGGATGTTGGGTATCCTGAAAGCGGGAGGAGCTTACTTAATTGTAGATCCGAGCTATCCTGCTGAGCGATCGAGCTTTATGGTAAAAGATGCTCAATTATCTGTTGTGTTAACTCAGCAGCAATGGGTAGAGAATTTGCGCTCGCCCAATTTACAGATAGTTTGTTTAGACACAGACTGGGAGATGATTTCCCAAGAAATCGCCGACAATCCCACCAGCGCAGCCACAGCCGAAAATCTGGTTTACGCGATTTACACCTCAGGGTCCACGGGAAAGCCGAAAGGAGTGGAAATTGAGCACGGGAGCTTGTTAAATCTCGTTTTTTGGCATCAAAGAGAGTTTGGGGTGTCAGCGGGCGATCGAGCAACGCAAATAGCAGCGATCGGCTTTGATGCTTGCGGGTGGGAAATTTGGCCTTATCTCGCCGCGGGAGCTAGCATATACTTTCCAGAAGATGACATCAGGCGAGATCCTGAAAAACTGCAAAACTGGTTAGTATCAAACGCCATGACAATTAGCTTTTTGCCAACACCTTTAGCCGAGAAAGTTTTGCTATTAGATTGGCCTCAAACAACAGCGTTGCGAATCTTGCTCGCAGGCGGCGAAAAACTGCAACAGCATCCTTTAAAATCCCATCCATTTAAGCTAGTAAATAATTACGGCCCAACCGAAAACACCGTCGTCACAACTTCCGGTTATATTCCTGCAACAGAGCAAACAGACATCGCCCCGACAATTGGCCGCCCCATTGCTAACACTCAAATCTACATATTAGACAAATATTTGCAGCCAGTGGCGATCGGCGTTGTTGGCGAATTGTACATCGGCGGAAACGGACTCGCTCGCGGCTACCTCAACCGCCCAGATTTAACCGCACAACGCTTTATTGTCAATCCTTTTAAACCAAATTCAGGAGAGCGAATTTACAAAACCGGCGATTTAGTGCGCTACAGAGCCGATCGCAACCTTGAATTTTTAGGACGCATTGACGAACAAGTAAAAATTCGCGGTTTCCGCATCGAATTAGGAGAAATCGAGACAGTATTAACTCAACATCCGGCCGTGCAGCAAACTGTAGCAATAGCTTCTGAAGATGGACAAGGAGATAAACGTTTAGTAGCTTATATTGCCCTGAATGCAGAATATAGCAGTGCCAGCGAAAAAAACCAAATAATGCAATTGCAGGACGAACAGGTATTGCAGTGGCAAATGCTCTACAATGAAACTTACAATCAACCTGCTGTTGAGTCAGATCCAACATTTAATATTGTCGGCTGGAATAGCAGTTATACTAATCAGCCAATTCCAGCAGAACAGATGCGCGACTGGGCGAACAATCAAGCCGCCCAAATTTTAGCTTTGCAGCCTAGCCGCGTGTTAGAAATTGGCTGCGGCACAGGTTTGTTGCTGTTCCAAATTGCCTCTCGCTGCACTCAATATTGCGGAACCGACTTTTCACCTATTTCGCTCAACTATATTCAGCAGCACTTGTCACGTCAACAGTTAGCTAATGTAACGCTGCTTCAGAAAATGGCGACTGACTTTGAAGGAGTAGAAACAGCAGCTTTTGACGCAGTAATTCTCAACTCTGTCGTGCAATATTTCCCGAATATCGACTATCTCGTGCAGGTGCTAGAAGGTGCGGTGAAAGCCACTGCTCCCGGCGGCTTTATATTCATCGGAGATGTGCGCAGCTTGCCGCTGCTGGCAGCTTTTCACGCTTCGGTACAACTGTATCAAGCCGAACCTTCTCTCGCGGGCGAACAGTTGCAGCAGCGAGTACAAATGCACATTTTTCAAGAAACAGAGTTAGTTATTGAACCAGATTTTTTTAGCGCATTAAAGCAGCGCTTTCCGCAGATTGGCGGCGTAGAGATTCAATTAATGCGCGGTAGTTATCACAATGAGTTAACTGATTTTCGGTACAATGCTATTTTGCATATTGCGTCGGAAACAGCACGCCCAAAATCATCGCCAAAAGGGGAGTGGCGCGCCGAAAAACGGCTGGATTGGTTGGATGAAAATCAGAATCTGACTGTTACCAATGTGCAACAAATATTATTGCAAAATCAACTCGATGTTTTAAGAATTGCTAATGTGCCTAATGCGCGGGTAACGGCAGCAGTTAAGGCGGCAGAATTGCTGTCTGTTGTCGATAAATTTCCAACGGCAGGTCAGTTGCAGAAAGCAGTGGAAAAACTCGATGATTTAGGAGTAGATCCCGAAACGTGGTATGCTTTGGAAGTTCCGTACAATGTTAATATTAGTTGGTCTAATTCCGACGGTCAAGGGCGCTACGATGTAGTGTTTGCACGCGGCGAAACCAGAGATTTTGTGCGAGAAACCCGAAGCGATAACTTGCGTCCTTGGCGCTCTTATGCTAACAATCCCTTACAAGCTAAAGCAGCGCGGAAATTAGTGCCGCAGTTGCAGGCTTTTCTAGCAGAAAAACTGCCGGAATATATGGTTCCGTCGGCTTTTGTGGTGCTGGAGTCGCTACCAATGACGGCTAACGGAAAGGTCGATCGCCTCGCTTTGCCTGCACCGGAGCCGATTAAGTTAGAATGGGCTGGCGGTTATGTTGCGCCTCATACTTCTATTGAGGAAGTTTTAGTGAAAATTTGGGCTGAGGTTTTGGGGATAAAGCGAGTGGGTATCCGGGACAATTTCTTTGAATTGGGAGGCCATTCGCTGCTGGCGACTCAGCTTGTTTCTAGAGTGCGAGATGCTTTCGGGGTAGAGTTGCCTTTGCGCCGGGTTTTTGAAGCACCGACAATTGCAGAATTATCTAAGATTGTGGAGAGTTTAAAGGACAGCAGTGCTAAAATTAAAGTACCAGCCTTAGTTCCTGTCTCTCGCGAGAGCCGCAGGCTCAAATTATCCTCCCTCAACCAAGAAAGCAAAGACAGAGGATGAAAACTCTATTGTCCTTTTAAAAAAATACACCCAATGAGTTCATACGCTTTCTGGAACAATAAAGGTGGTGTCGGCAAAAGCTTCCTTTGCTTTGTCGCTGCTTCTGAATATGCTCACCGTCACCCCGATTCTGATGTCTACGTAATTGATCTATGTCCGCAAGCGAATGTTTCAGAAACTCTATTTGGTGGATATCTCACTAGCCCAGAGGCAATACGTTCTTTGAACACTAAGACTCCGCGTGCGACGGTAGCTGGATACCTTGAAGCACGCCTGAACTCCCCTTTTAGAATGATTGACGACGTATCACCCTACCTGTGTGAACCTAAACAATTCAATCCGAACATACCAGAAAATTTGAGGCTCATATGTGGGGACAATCTCCTCGAAATAATCTCTGAAGCAATCCGACAGACATCCCAACTTTCGATACCAATTGATGCTTGGAAACAGGTGCTAACTTGGGTACAGGATCTGACAGTTGCTCTCCGCAAACTAAGTGGCGATCGAGACACCCTCTTCGTCATTGACTGTAACCCTAGTTTTGCAATTTATACACAGCTTGCTTTAGTTGCCGCAGAAGGCGTTGTTGTGCCATTTACAGCCGATGATAGTTCGCGTCGTGCCATAGAGAATGTCGTTGCACTTCTCTATGGTATCACCGATCAACATACAGCACCATACGCACGAATCAGCTTTGCAAAACGTGCCAAGGAAGATGGTGTACCTGTACCAAAGTTACATACTTTCGTGAGCAACCGGGTAACTTTATACGAAGGAAAGGCTAGCAAGGCATTTGAAGCTGTAAATAAAACTATTAAGCAGACGATGGATAATATATATAAGAAGCATCGTCATATTTTTGCTAACCCCAAAGAATTTCCCAGTAATAGCTTTATCGAGATCCCATCTCCGAGTAACAGCTTTATTGAAATCCCTGATTATCATAGTGCCTGTGTGGTTGCTGCTACAACTGGCACCCCGTTGCATAAGCTAACACCTGGACCAAAGAACATCGTAGGTGAGCGCGTGCAATTGAATCCAGGTCCATTGGACAGATACAGGGAAGCCCTTGCACAGTTCGTAAACTGTCTCTAGGAGCATCGCCGTGGCGTCACCAGCAGCATTGAGGTACAAGAGCGCGTCCAACACGGCTAGAACACTTCGCCAAACAGCTACCGATCCGCGCTTGCAACCAATATCGCGCAGCCAAACTCAAGTCTACTATCACTCCGCTCTAGCTGCATTTGTTGCTGTATGGGATGCTTACATAAACGAACTCGTTCGCAATTTTTTCGCTGCAACTGCAAATCCTTTAGATCCCAAATTTCATGCCGTACATTCTATTGCTAGAGATGCGGCGGAACGCGCACTTGAAAGATTTAATACGCCAAACGCGGACAACACGCGAAACCTTCTGATTCAAAACACTGGTTACGATCCTATTGGCGATTGGATTTGGTCTGCAAGAAGCCTGAACGGATTAGCCGTTCGGCAGAAGCTAAATGAGATTTTAAAAGTGCGGCACAGTTTTGCACATGGTTTTGCTATTCCCGCTTTTTCTTGGACTCAAACAGCAACCGGAAAAGTTCGGCTTACGGCTAAAGCGATAGACGATGTTGATGTGTTTTTTACACATCTTGTGAATGTTACCGACCTCGGCATGAAGCAGCATATCGAAACGAGTTATAGTCTAGTATTGCCTTGGTAAAGATCTTAATCAAAGAGATGAAATCTTCTCTATGTAATATTTGTAGGCTACTTTGTACGCGCTTTCCTTTGAGGCTTGCCTGATAATTTGATATGACTCAGTATCTTTCCAACAATTCCCTCCCGGCTGGTGAAGAAAAGCTTAATCTTCCCGAAGAAACAGAAGTTTTTGTATTCCCCGCATCATTTGCTCAGCAGCGGCTTTGGTTCCTCAATCAATTAGCACCGGGCAATCCTTTCTATAATGTTTCAACAGCGCTCCGCTTAACTGGTTCGCTTAACTTAAGATGCCTAGAGCAAACCTTCAATGAAATTGTGCAGCGGCACGAAACTTTACGCACCACTTTTACGCTTTTGGAAGGGGAACTCGTACAAGTTATTGCTCCCATTTTAACCGTATCTATCCCCACTATCGACTTACAAAATCTCTCGCCAACTCAGCAGGAAACCGCAGCGCTGCAACTCGCAACCGATGCAGCGCAATGCCCTTTCGATTTAGCCTCTGGGCCGTTATTTAAAGTAACGCTGTTACAACTGAGTGAAACAGAACATATATTGTTGCTGAATTTACATCATATTGTGGCTGATGGTTGGTCGATTGGAGTGCTTATTCGAGAGCTGGGAATGCTTTACACAGCCTTTGTAAAAAATGGGATCTCGCACTTACCAGCACTGCCCGTGCAGTACGCCGACTTTGCAGAATGGCAGCACCAATGGTTGCAGGGCGAAGTATTAGAAACGCAGTTAACTTATTGGCGGCAGCAGTTAAACGGAATTACCACACTCAATCTAGCAACAGACAGGCAAAGGCCAGCCGTTCCATCCTACCGCGGCGCTAAACAATTTATAACACTATCACCTGCTTTGAGCGAGGCGCTAAAGTCATTGAGCCAGCAAGAAAGCGCGACTTTATTTATCACTCTACTAGCCGCTTTTCAAACTTTGCTGTACCGCTATACAGGACAAGTAGATATTGCAGTAGGAACGCCGATCGCCAATCGCAACCTGAGCGAAATAGAAGCATTAATCGGTTTTTTTGTCAATAGTTTAGTGCTGCGTGCAGATTTATCAGGAAATCCAACTTTTCGGGAACTATTGCATCGGGTAAAAAACGTCGCAATGGCAGCCTACGCTCACCAAGATTTGCCTTTCGAGAAGTTGGTTGACGAAATGCACCCCGATCGCGAGTTGAGCCGCAACCCCCTATTTCAAGTTAGTTTTAGCCTGCAAAACACTCCTGTAGCAGCGCTAGAATTGCCGGGAATTGCTGGAGAGGCGATCGACTTTGACGCGGGAACCGCCAAGCTCGATTTAGAGTGCCACTTGTGGGAAAATGCAGGAAGTATTCAAGGGCAATTTGTCTACAGCACAGACTTATTTGATAGCGGCACAATTGCGCGCATGGCGGGACATTTCCAAACGCTGCTCGAAGCCATTGTTGCCAATCCCAAACAGCGCCTCAGCGACTTGGCTTTGCTGACAGCGGCAGAATACCAGCAATTATTAATCGATTGGAATGACACTCAGAGAGATTATCCGCAAAACCAGTGTTTCCATCAGCTATTTGAAGATCGAGTCGCGCGTGAGCCCCATGCTGTAGCCGCCGTCTTTGAAAACCAGCAGTTAACCTACCGCCAACTCAACAACCAAGCCAACCAACTTGCACGTTACTTGCAGCAATTGGGAGCAGCACCAGAAATCTTAGTGGGCCTTTGTGTAGAACGTTCCTTAGATGCGATCGTCGGATTGCTAGGCATTATCAAAGCAGGCGCAGCCTACCTGCCTTTAGATCCAACTTATCCTCAAGAGCGGCTTAACTTCATGTTAGAAGATGCTCAGGTGTCGATTTTGGTAACTCAGCAGCACTTAGCCCAAAACTTGACGCAGCCGAAAAATTACGGAGTTTTTTCAGTAGTGTGTTTGGACTCCGACAGAGAAATTATCGCCCGACAAAGCCCAGAAAACCCAACTACAAATATCCTACCAGAAAACCTAGCCTACGTCATTTACACATCTGGTTCAACCGGAAAACCCAAAGGCGTTTTAATCGAACATCGGGGACTCTCCAACTTAGCCATAGCTCAAATAGAAGCTTTTAACTTAAACTCAAATCACCGCATTTTGCAATTCGCATCCCTGAGCTTTGATGCCTCAATCTTTGAGATTGTCATGGCCTTGGGAACCGGAGCAACACTTTACTGTGCCAAGAAAGAATCTTTGTTGCCAGGACAAACATTAATCCAATTTTTGCAGGACAATGCTATTACTCACGCTACCCTCCCGCCCTCGCTGCTAGGTGTCCTTCCAAACGCCAAACTTCCCGCACTGCAAACAATCATCTGTGCTGGCGAATCCTGTTCCCCGGATATTGTTAAACGCTGGGCTTCCCGGCGCAGATTTTTTAACGCTTACGGCCCTACAGAAGCGACAGTCTGGTCAAGTTTCGCCGAAATTGGCGATTCCCTGCGGGATAGCTTCGCTTCACGCAAAAAACCGCCAATCGGCCGCCCAATAGCTAACACTCAACTCTATATTTTAGATAAAAATTTACAGCCTGTACCCGTTGGAATTCCCGGTGAATTGTACATCGGCGGCAGCGGATTGGCGCGAGGCTACCTGAACCGCCCCGAATTAACCGCCCAGCGATTTATTGCTAATCCGTTTAGCCAGAAAGCAGGAGAACGAATTTATAAAACAGGTGACTTAGCTCGCTATTTTTCCGACGGCAATATTGAGTTTTTAGGCCGCACAGACGAACAGGTAAAAATTCGCGGTTATCGAATAGAATTGGGAGAAATTGAAGCGCTGCTGGTTCAGCATCCAGCAGTCAAAGAAACAGCAGCGGTTGCTGTGGATGATTTGTCCGGCAACAAACGCCTAGTTGCTTATGTTGTCCCCAATCACAATCAGACGCTTAATCCCGGGGAACTACGCAATTTCCTCAAACAACAACTGCCCAATTACATGATTCCCAGTGCTTTTGTGGCGCTTGATTTTCTGCCCCTAACTCCCAATGGCAAAATCGACCGCCTGCGCCTACCTGCACCGGGGAATCTAACAAGCTATTCCATAGATAAAAGCTGCATTGCACCTCGCACGCCAACCGAGTCAACCCTCGCCCAAATTTGGGCCACAATCCTCAACGCCGAGTGCGTTGGCATTCGCGACAACTTCTTCGATTTGGGTGGAGATTCCCTGCTGGCAATCCGCCTCATCAATGAGATTAACCAGCAATTTGAGCGCGAGTTGCCGCTATCTGCCCTTTTTTTAAATCCGACAATTGAAGGTTTAGCAGATTCGCTATCTTCAGAAACAAATTCTCTGGAATGGTCGCCTTTAGTTGCAATTAAGCCTCGCGGTAAAAATCCCCCGTTATTCTGCGTCCATCCCATCTTTGGCGTGGTATTTCCTTATGTCGAGTTAGCCTTTGGGCTAGGAGAAAATCAACCGTTTTACGGGCTGCAACCAAAGGGTATTGACGGCGAAACTTCTCCGTTAACTAGCATTGAAGACATGGCGGCTGACTACATCGCAGCCTTGCGTACAGTTCAACCAAAAGGGCCTTATTTTTTAGGAGGCTGGTCTTTTGGAGGTTTGGTTGCTTTTGAGATGGCTCAACAGTTGCTCGCAGCGGGGGATGAAGTGGCTTTACTTGCTGTGCTGGATACTTTAGCGCCGGTTTCTGCTAACAAACCTTCTTTTTGGGACGGTTGCAAGTTTATTCTGACTACTGTTTCGCGCTCTATCTGGCCTTTTGTAGTAGATTATTTTCGCTTGGTGGCTGCTGCGGAAAATGTTCAAAGTGGCGGTATTGCTGCCAAATTTCCGAAATTAAATAAGATGCTTAATTTGGCAGCTAACTTTTTGCATCGCTGGAATTGGAAACAGGCCGTTATGGTTAGCATCCTATCTCAGGAGTCAAAAGAAAGAAGCTGGCGCGAGCTGGCAATTCCCTCAATGTTTACTGTATTTCAGGCTAACAGTCAAGCAACTCTCAGCTATGTACCGAAAATTTATCCGCAGCGAATTACTCTGTTTAGATCGAGGGAAAAGCTAAGCAGGGGTCATCAAGATCCGACTCTTGGCTGGAGCGAATTAACGACCCAAAAAGTAGAGGTGATTAGAGTTGCTGGAAATCATCTTACTATGTTGAGAAAGCCCTGCGTCGAGGTGCTGGCTCAACAGCTAAAGCATTGCTTGGAGAAGGAATTAAGTGATTGAGTGGCAGTTTTGCTTGCTTGTACCCGGCAACCGGGTTTGATGTGCAAAAGCGCTATTAGTCATGAAGAAGTAGGCAATCTGATGTCCGGTCAAATCACCGTTATCACGTTTGTAGTTAGGATGTAAAAAAATTGCGATCGCCCGAAGAACACTTTTTGCAACTAGAAATCATTATGCAGCGCCACGCCACAGCACTCGAAGCTGAAGTCAGAGCTTTGCAAGCCGCTGACGAAACCGCCCAGTGGCCCGCTGACTGGAAGCGTTACTATAATTGGCGTTTCGCTAAAATTTTCGCTTCAGTGAAGATTTTTCGCAACTGGGGTGCAGATGCTGCGGGTTGGAAGCTTTTGCCTTCGAGAGTTTATCCCAACCGAGGCAATCAGAAAGATTAGTTAACAGTTGACTGTTGACTGTTCTGAAATGCCTCAATCTAAAATCTAAAATCTAAAATTGCCCAATGGATTGGGCGATGCTGAAGATGATAGCAGCCAAACCTGCTGCGATCGGAATTGTCACCAGCCAAGCCGAACCAATTGACAGCAAAGTTTGCAAGCGTACTGTTTTCCAAGCTTTGATCAGCCCGACTCCGACGACTGCACCGACTAAAGCGTGGGATGTGGAAACTGGCAAACCGAAGCGGGATGCTAGCAAGACTGTGGTGGCTGTGGCTAATTCCGCGCAAAATCCGCCGCTGGGTTGCAGTTCGATGATCTTTTCGCCGACTGTGGCAATTACATTTTTGCCCCAGATGGCTAAACCGATGACTATTCCTGCGCCTCCGAGGACTAAAATCCACAGGGGAACGCTGAAATCTTCTGAGGGAAAGGAACCTGTGCGCCGGATGTAGGCGATCGCAGCTAGGGGAGCAACGGCATTTCCTACGTCGTTGGAACCGTGGGAAAATGCTACAAAACAGGCGCTCAAGACTTGAAATCTCGCCATTTGTTGCTCGATGAGAGAGTGACGGTGTGTCGGAGTGGAGGAGGAGTTTGTACTTATTCCTTCTGCCTTTTCCCCTCTGGCTTCTGGGTTTTCAACTGATTCTAATTTTTTCCAGCTATTGAGTGTCAAGGCGATCGCCCCCATACTCCCAATGCCAATCACAATATCGTGAATTGGCAGATTCCAGCCAAATCGATCGTGCGCGGCGGCGATCGCCCCTGTCTGCACCAAAGCGACATTCACAACAGACGGCAGTACAATTATCCCAAATACGCTCAGCATTGCTGCACTCAGCCAAGGTATCCACTCGCGCATTTGAGATAAAGGATCTGGCCGATCGAGAATCGAATACTTCACGACACTGTAAAATAGTGCGGCTAAAGTACCGCTAGCAACAGGTGTCGCCACCCAAGTTAGGGAGATTGTGCCGATGGTTCGCCAATCAACCGCATTAATTCCGGCTGCAACACAGCTAAAACCCGCGATCGCGCCCACCACTGCATGGGATGAAGAAACCGGCAAACCTCGACTGGTAGCGATTTGCAGCCATATCCCGCAAGCTATCAGCACTGACACCATCCCGATCAAAAATACTTGCGGTTTGGCCGCGAACGCTTGTGCATTCACAACTCCTGTTGCGAGAGTTTCGGAAACTCCTTGCCCGAAGAGCACTGCGCCGGAAAACTCCAGTATGCCTGCAACAATTATTGCCTGTCGCAGCGTTAGCGCCTTCGAGCCTACGGATGTTCCCATCGAGTTAGCGACATCGTTGGCTCCCAAGTTGGCGGCGACGTACAAGGCGAGTGCGGCCATTGCCCCTAGTTGCAGAAATACGACCCCAGAGGTATCTAACATAGAAATTTTTTGACATAAAACGGGCATTTCGATATATGATAAGGGATTGTGAGTTTTGGTAAATCCGATGAAAGGCGCAGAAATAATCCGTTCTATCGAGACGGCAGAAATAGATAGAGTCAAGCAAGAACTCAATAAACAAGTTCCCGAAATTTACGTCGGCGACACAGTGCGAGTCGGCGTAAGAATTAAAGAGGGTAACAAAGAACGGGTTCAGCCCTACGAAGGGACTGTGATTGCCATGCGTAACGGCGGGATTAATGAAACAATCACCGTCCGCCGCGTGTTTCAGGGCGTCGGAGTGGAACGGGTGTTTTTGATTCACTCGCCCCGCATCGCCACGATCCAAGTGATGCGCCGCGGGAAAGTCCGCAGAGCAAAACTTTACTACCTGCGCGATCGGGTGGGCAAAGCTACTCGCGTCAAACAGCGGTTCGATCGCTCCCTGTAGGAATGCACCCAGCTTTCCCTTGGTTCATGGTTCATGGGAACTTGAAAAAAATCAAAAAAAGTTTTCCATTTACGAGCGCACTGTGTTAAAATAGAAATCTAGAGGTTAAGCGAATTTCAGCAACCTCACCTGTGCGCTCTTAGTTCAGTTGGTAGAACGCAGGTCTCCAAAACCTGATGTCGGGGGTTCAAGTCCTCCAGGGCGCGCTGAATCACCAAACTTTAAATTCTGCCCGAAAGCGCCCGGATTATTGGCTGGCAACAGTCAAAACCGCAAACTTTCGGGTAGAATTAATTTTTGTGGGCGGTTCGCAAAAAATGCCATCAACAAATGCTCGGTGTGGCTTCTCGATCATCGATTTCGGCGATCGGCATTTACGCCGTTGATTGGTTGGGCTTGTAAAAAAGTCGTGGCTTTAGATGTGAGATTTAAGACTTGGGCGTAAGTGGTTAGTGTCACAAAATCTGAGAGCCGCGGGCCACTCACACCATCTAAAATCTAAAATCTAAAATCGCAAGGGGGATTAAATCGTGGCGAAAAAAGACGAAGCTCAAGAAACTCAAGAAATAACGGCGCCTGGGTTTAACCCTGCGGGCTTTTTTAAGGAAACTAGAGAAGAACTCGACAAAGTGGTTTGGCCCAGCAGGCAGCAGTTAATCAGCGAGTCTTTGGCCGTGCTTTTGATGGTAATCCTCTCAGCAAGCCTGATTTATTTGGTGGATAACTTCTTTAACTGGGGCGCGGGAAAGGTGTTTGGGCCATGACTTTTGCATCAGAAGAATCTGAGTATTCCACAGAAGCGACGGGACAGGCAGCATCGCCAGAGGTGCCGGAGATTGATGCTCGCTGGTATGCTGTTCAAGTTGCCTCTGGCTGCGAAAAGCGCGTGAAGGCAAACTTGCAGCAGCGGATTCAAACTTTGGATGTTGCCGATCGCATCGTTCAAGTAGAAATTCCGCAAACTCCGGCGATCAAAGTCGGCAAAGACGGTTCCAGGCGGCAGTCAGATGAAAAAATCTTTCCCGGTTACGTACTCATCCGTATGTTTATGGACGAGGATACGTGGCAGGTGATCAAGAATACCCCGAATGTAATTAATTTTGTCGGGGCAGAGCAGAAACGCCGCTACGGGCGCGGCAGGGGTCACGTCAAACCGCTACCTCTGAGTCATTCGGAAGTAGAACGGATCTTCAGAAACGCTCAGGAATCAGAACCAGTTGTCAAAGTATCGATGTCTACTGGAGACCACGTTGTGGTACTTTCCGGGCCGTTTAAGGATTTTGAAGGTGATGTGATTGAAGTTAGCCCGGAACGAAACAAGCTCAAAGTTTTACTCTCGATTTTTGGGCGCGATACGCCTGTAGAATTGGAGTTCAATCAGGTTCAGAAACAGAACTAACTAATGGCAAAGAAAGTTGTTGCAGTAATTAAGTTGGCGATTACGGCGGGAAAAGCCAACCCAGCTCCTCCGATCGGCCCAGCCCTGGGTCAGCACGGCGTCAATATTATGATGTTTTGCAAGGAGTACAATGCTAGAACCGCAGACCAAGCAGGTCTGGTGGTTCCGGTAGAAATTTCGGTTTTTGAAGACCGCAGTTTTACGTTTATTCTCAAAACTCCGCCGGCGTCGGTTTTGATTCAAAAAGCCGCTGGCATTGCTAAGGGTTCGGGAGAACCTAACCGCAAGCAAGTAGGGACGATTACACAGGCTCAGTTGCGAGAAATCGCTGAAACCAAAATGCCTGACCTCAATGCTAATGATGTTGAGGCTGCTATGAAAATTGTGGCAGGAACGGCTAAAAATATGGGCGTGGCGATCGCGGATTAAAGTCAGTTGCCAGTTGGCAGTTGTCAGTAATTCATGATTTTGAAGCTAAAATCTTCAAGCTCAAATCGTAAGTCCTAAGTCGATTCAGGGGGAGAAGCAAAGCTTCGCTAAGAATCGCAAATGTTTTAGATTTGAAATGGCCAAAACGGCTCAATTCTAAAATCTAAACTCTAACATCAACTGACCCCAGGAGATAACAATGGCAAAGAAAGTATCGCGAAGACTGCAAGAACTTCAAAAGAAAGTTGAAGACAGACCTTATCTACCGCTGGAAGCTCTGCAACTTTTGAAAGAAACAGCAACCGCTAAGTTTGGCGAAGCTGCTGAAGCTCACATCCGTTTGGGAATTGACCCGAAATATACTGACCAACAGTTGCGGACAACTGTATCGCTACCAAAAGGAACTGGTCAAGTAGTCAGAATTGCGGTGATTGCTAAGGGCGAAAAAGTTAAAGAAGCTCTGAATGCCGGCGCGGATATTGCTGGTTCGGAAGAGTTGATTGATGAAATTCAGAAGGGCATGATGGACTTCGATTGCCTGATTGCTACCCCAGACGTGATGCCGTTGGTGGCAAAATTGGGTCGGTTGTTGGGCCCGCGCGGTTTGATGCCTTCTCCGAAAGGTGGCACGGTGACGACTGACATTGCTCAGGCGATCAACGAGTTTAAAGGTGGTAAACTAGAATTCCGTGCCGATCGAACTGGCATCGTTCATGTTATGTTTGGCAAGGCAGCTTTCTCAGCGGAAGATTTGCTCGTCAACCTTCATGCTTTGCAAGAAACTGTTGACCGCAACCGTCCTTCTGGTGCTAAAGGTCGCTACTGGCGCAGTTTGTACGTATCCGCAACAATGGGCCCGTCGATCGAAGTCGATATCAGTGCCCTGCGCGATACCAAACTTGATGCTGCCTAGTACAGAATTAAGCAGAAGGCAGAAGGTAAAAGACAGCTTCGGCTGTCTGTGTAAATCTCTCACAAGACTTACGCCAGACCCTTGCTAATCTCTGCCTTCTGATGATAGCCTAATCAAAAATCAATAAGCTGAAGACCGCAGGTGCCGACCGCTTAATTTCCTGCCGAGGCTGAAGAAATAAAAACTCAAGACTCAAAGATTAGAAATTTTCTATTTTTAATTCTGACTTGTTAATTTTTAATTCTCTGCCCCGGCTCTAAGGTCGGGGTTTTTGGTGGGCAGTTTTCGATCCTAAAAGGAGGTGAAATAAGTATGGGCAAAACTTTAGCAGTAAAAAATGAGATTATTGCAGACCTCAAGCAAACCTTGAGCGAATCTCAACTGGCGATCGTGATCGACTACACGGGCTTAACTGTTGCTGAAATCACAGATTTGCGTCGGCGTTTGCGTCCGAAAGGCAGCAGTTGCCAAGTGGCAAAAAACACGCTGATGCGAATTGCGGTTGAAGGCAACGAAACCTGGCAGCCGATACAGGAATTGCTGACCGGTACGTCGGCATTTCTGTTCGTGCAAGAAGATATTGGCGGCGCAATTAAAGCTTACCAAGAATTCCAAAAAGTCTCTAAGAAGACTGAACTTCGCGGCGGCGTCATGGAAGGACGGGTGCTGAAAGAAGCTGATGTTAAAGCATTAGCTGATCTGCCGTCGAAAGAACAACTCATGGCTCAAATTGCTGGCGCTATCAACGGTGTCGCAACCAAGTTGGCTGTGGGTATCAATCAAGTTCCTACTTCGATCGCTCGCGGTCTTAAAGCTTATGCTGAAAAAGACGGCGGTTCAGCAGAAGTAGCAGCAGAAGCACAACCAGAAGCACAAGCAGAAGCGCAACCAGAAGCAGAAGCAGAAAGCGCATCTGTGTAAGTCATTAGTAATTAGTCATTAGTCCTCAGTCATTAGTATTTAGCAATAGATAGAAGACTGGAGACGAAAAACTAATGATGAATGAGCAAATCTCAAATTCCAAATCCCAAACCTACAATCGAACTAGGAGTTTAACGAATGTCTACTGCAACTGATGAAATCTTGGAAAAACTTAAGTCTCTGACTTTGCTCGAAGCTTCTGAATTGGTCAAGCAAATTGAAGAAGCTTTCGGCGTCAGCGCTGCTGCTCCTGTCGGCGGCATGATGATGATGCCCGGTACAGGTGGTGGAGCCGCTGCTGAACCCGTAGAAGAGCAAACCGAATTTACTGTCATGCTGGAAGAAGTTCCTGCTGACAAGAAAATCGCCATTCTGAAGGAAGTCCGCGCAATTACTGGTCTGGGTCTGAAGGAAGCAAAAGATTTGGTAGAAGCCGCACCGAAAGCAGTTAAGGAAGCTATTGCTAAGGAAGCTGCTGAAGAAATGAAGAAACAGCTTGAAGCTGTGGGCGCAAAAATTTCTATCAAGTAGTCAGAGAATGTAGTTGATATCAATTCCGGTGACACCGGAATGATGGTTGACTGTTGACTGTTGACTATTCCCTAAAATTAATCGCGCGATAGTTACATCTCTCGCGCGATTAATTATTTTTGGGGTCGGGAAACGGCATTGCCGTGTCCTCTTAGATTTTAGAGGCGGCCTCCATTTGTCGCACTACTGTTAAAGCAGAATAGGAAACACCGGCAGTGCCTTCTCCGGGATGGGTGGAGTCACCTACTAACCACAAATTTTTAATTGGTGTGCGGTTGGCAAATCCGAATGGCCCGAAGGTTGGTATTCGCTGCCCGATTCCACCTACAACGCCTCTATCTCTCGCTGTGTAGTGGGCAAAGGTGCGGGGTGTGGCGGCTTCTTGATGTACGATCGACTCTGGCGTCAAATTGAAATATTCGCTCAAACGCGCGATCGCCCCTGCGGTATATTTTTGCTTTAATCCTTCATAATCAACAGAATTCCACCACATTCGAGTATCAGTAAATGAGGAAGCGATAATTGTCGCCATTCCCTCCGGTGCTCGACCATCACCCGGATGGCTGACTGAAACAAATAAGGAATTATTCTCCCCTATCTCGCCGTCGTAATCGTAGAGAAACTGAAGGTGCGGCGGACAATTTTTCGGAATTGCGCTTTCATGCACTCCCAAATATATGACAAATGCACCGGATGCGGGCGGCAGTTTATCGACTCGATATTTGTAGCCTGCCATTTGATTTGGGAGTTGATTTGTTGTCTCTGAAGTCTCTGATTTAACCGATAAATTATCTGTTAAATTTTCGACAATCGGCTCGCTTGACAACAATTTTACTAAATTTTGCGCGGTCACGTTGGCAACAATGCGATCGGCAGTTTCTGTCCAAACTTCGCCTGTTTTTTGATTGCGAATCACTGTACCTGTGGCTTTGCCGTTGGCTGTGACAATACTTTCAACTGTGTGCCGCAACAAAACTTTGCCGCCGTCTCGTTCGATCGCCTCTACCAGTCGATCGCTCAATACCTGCATACTTCCTTGTAGATGATACAATCCCTGTGGCTCTTGCGAAACTCCTAAAGCCGTCGCCGCGTAAAGTAGCGCCGTTTCTTCGGTATCGACTTGAGAATACAATTTTAACTGCAAATCCAGAAAAGTTTTCAAGCGCAAATTGTCGCCCAACCCACAAAGCCGCAAAGCATCTCCCACTGTCATAAAAGTGAAAGGCAAAGTAATTAGAGTATCGGGGCGAACAGCTTGAATTAATTGCCAGAAATCCCATAAGTTTCTGGGCGGTAAAACTGGATCGCGCCCTTGAAAGTTCCAGCTAGCTTTGAACAATGCAGACAATAATTGCCAAAAAGCTTCGCTTCCAGGAAACTGCCGCTGCCTTTCTTCCTGCCACTTTTGCGGATCTCGCCACACGCTAATCGGTGCGGTTTCTCCCGGCAAAAACACCGCACAAGCGGGATCGCAGGGTGTGGCTGCGGGGAGTTCTATGTCTAATTCTGAGAAAATTCGGTGGTGAATGCCTCCGGGTTCCAATCCTGCAACCTGCGTGGCGCCGACATCGAAGGTAAAGCCTTTGCGTTTGAAGGTGGAAGCGCATCCTCCGGGGACGATCGCCTGGTCTAAGACTAGCACTTTGTATCCTCTGCGGGCTAGCAGAGCTGCTGCTGTCAGCCCGCCGATTCCGCCTCCAATTACCGTGACGCGGCCCTTAGTGTCTGCTGGATTGGATTTGCCAAAAGGGGTGCGATCGCCTCTCATAATTTATTTATTGTAATATTTCTTAATAGTATGCTCATATTTGGCAATAAAAAGCTCTTGTGGCGACAGTTTTAAATCTATCGCTACAAGAGGAAGGAGTCCGAGTTGACAGGACATTTCAGGGGTAAGGTGCAGCCGGATCGCCCAAAGCAACCGGAGTTTTTGCAGTAGCCGATGGGAGAATCAGGGACGCCGCCACTTGTTGAGATAAGCTTCGCCAATCCCCGCCACAGCCTGCATTTGAGCTAGCTGTTCCCGTAAAGCTTTGATGGTTCTTAGCTGTTCTTGAGACTGTTGCTGCAAAGCCTCGTAATTTCGCTGTATCGCCGCACTCTGGCTCAATTCATTTTCCAGATATTGCAACTTGGTCAGTTTAACTTGGAAGTCGCCGATCGCACTTGACTTTTCTGCTAACTCGTGCTTCAAAGATTCGTAACTCGACTTCGACACGGTTTCCTGGAATTGGCTTTCGAGATTTTGCTTTTCGGTGGCGAATTGCTGCTGCAAAGATTCCAGAGCAATGGATTTTTCGGCTAGTTGCTGCTGCAAAGATTCCAAAGCACTGGATTTTTCGCCTAGCTGTTGCTGAAACTCGTGTTCCCGGTGTTCTCTTTCGGCCAATTGCTGCTGCAAAGATTCCAGAGCACTGGATTTTTCGCCTAGCTGTTGCTGCAAAGATTCCAGAGCACTGGATTTTTCGCCTAGCTGTTGCTGAAACTCGTGTTCCCGGTGTTCTTTTTCGCCTAGCTGTTGCTGCAGAGATTCCAGAACACTGGATTTTTCGCCTAGCTGTTGCTGAAACTCGTGTTCCCGGTGTTCTCTTTCGGCCAATTGCTGCTGCAAAGAAGCGAGCGAACTTTCGCGCTCACTCAACTGCTGCTGTAAACTTTCGTAACTTGACTTGGCTACTGTTTCTTGCAATTGGCTTTCGAGATTTTGCTTTTCGGCAGCTAATTGCTGCTGCAAAGAAGCGATCAAACTTTCGCGTTCACTCAACTGCTGCTGTAAACTTTCGTAACTTTCTTGCAGCGGATTTGGCTTTACACTCACCGAGTCCGATACAGTTTCTGCCGTTACAGCCTCATTAATTTCGCTTTCTTCGGCTGTTTCCCCTTGCAAGTCGGGGGCATCTACCTGCGTTTCTTCACCTTTTTTCCAAGTGACAGTAACTTCCGTCTTGTCCTTAGAAATATCCAGAGCGCCTTGTGCCAAGCGTTCTAGGAGTTCTGACCTTGATATTCCGAGCTTGCGAGCGATCACGTTTAATCGATCGGCACTAGAAGAAGTCAGCGAAAGTCCGACTTTGACTTTACTTTCTGAATTGGAACTAACTACATTGCGATTTTTTTTGACCATTGGCATTTTCCTCATGCCAACCTACACTAATAAGTGTAGTGGCTGAAGTTTCTATTAAAATTAATTCTTGTTACTTACCAATTGTGCCAGCTTCTGTTCCCAATTGAACAAAAATTCGTGAATATACCCTTCGGTCGATTCCTCGCCGTAGAACCCCGTGAAGATTCCCTGGCACGGTTTTTTTTTCGGCACGATACCGCAGATATAACAGTTGAGCTTGTTAGATACTATCTAACTTTGCGCCCGATTTGACCGGTTCGGCGCGATCGACCAAATCGCAATAAGATGCCCGATAGTCTTTGAACGCTGCAAAAAGGCTAGTGGCCACAACTTCCATGTGATCAGCCCGAACCACGCTGCTAGAAGCTTTTTTACACGATGAGGATCAAGTCGGGGGAGGAAGAGTGGGATTAAAGACAAAGCCTGCGGTTTCCAACCCCGCCTACACACACAAAACCTACTTGGAGTGGGTTAAAGAATTTTTAGTCGATCGGGCCTTGACATTTTCCTCTCAGATTGAGAGTATGAGTACATAACAGGACTTACGCAAAGACTGAACTTTTACACCACTTGTAGAGTTGTGGTGGGCAGTACCTACCATACAAATAGAGTCTGTGCGTAAGTTTTGTATAGGTAGGGATGGCAATAAATCATGTGTGGAAGCTTCAAGATTATGCAAAACAAAAAAACCAAAAAACCAAAAACAGATGCACGTAATCTCGATTCGCACCCTCCGTAATGATGCTGCCCAGTATCCCGATGTCAAAAATAAAATTGATAGCTGGAACGCAACTGTAAAGCAAGCAGAATGGCAGAATTTGGAGGATGTTCGCAAGATTTACCGGGATGCCGAAGCCGTAGGAAACTTCACCGTCTTTAATATCAAAGGCAACGAATATCGCCTGATTGTCGGCATTAACTACGAGGAGCAAACTATTTTCTACAAATATTTCCTAACCCACGCTGAATACGACAAAGACAAATGGAAAAATGATCCTTACTTTTGATGGAGCCACTTATAGCAAATTGCTTGCAGAAATTGCTCCTAGGGCGATCGAAACCGAAGAGGAATACGATCGCCTCCTGGCAGTGGCAGAACGGCTAACCTTCGCTAAAAACCTCACTCCAGAGGAGAGAGCTTTATACAAGTTGTTAGTCACGCTGATTGAAGTTTATGAGAGAGAAAATTATCCGATCGACAAATCGGAGCCTCATGAGATTTTGCAACACATCATGGAATCCAGCGGCACCCGTCAAGCGGACTTGGTAGGTATCATTGGATCGAGCGGTGTGGTGTCTGAGGTTGTGAATGGGAAAAGAGCGATTAGCAAGGCACAAGCTAAGGCACTAGGCGATTATTTTAAAATCTCACCTAGCTTGTTTATTTAATTTGGAAATTGGGCATTGGGCATCGGGCATTGGTTATTGGTGATTAGAAAAGCTACTAACCAGTAACCGCTAACTATTACCCATGCCCAATGCCCGATGCCCATTTCAGAGACATCTGCCCCTATGCCGGCAGCCCCTGAATGTTACCGATTATTAGGCGTTGCGGAATTAAGGTATGATTAGTTCAAAGATAAATTTGGAAAAAACAATTAAGTGAGGCTCCTAGACCATATCGCTGGCGATTGGTGTAGGAGCCTCACTATGGTTTTCTACTATTGGCATTAGATATGGGCGTTTATTCTCGGCGCGATCGCCCGTAATTTACACTCAAACATTGAAAAGCGAGATCCCTTGATTTTTCTAAAAGAATTCAAGGGATCTCGCTCTAATTAAAGTATTTATCTCATATCAGAGATTTTGTTTGCAAACTGTTTTTTTTGCCTAAACAGCTTGTTTAACGGAGAGGGAGGGATTCGAACCCTCGTTAAGTTGCCCTAAACACACTTTCCAGGCGTGCGCCTTCAACCGCTCGGCCACCTCTCCAGGGCTAAATTCATTCATTTAGCCACAGCTAAACTATCTTAGCAGAACAAATCTGATTTGGGAAGGGGTAACGGCATAAATTTGCTGTTTAATATGGGTAGGGTGTGAAACGGGCAGGCTTGGGTTCTCCTATCGGGGTCACAAACCCATTCATTTCAAGGATCTGGCCCTGCCAACCCCAATCTAAAATCTAAAATCTAAAATCTAAAATTCCATGACTGACTCTTACACAATTAAAATTCATAACAGACAGACAGGCGATCGCCACACCGTGCGAGTACCCGAAGACCGCTACATCCTCCAAAGCGCCGAAAACCAAGGAGTAGAATTGCCCTTTTCCTGCCGCAACGGCGCTTGTACCGCCTGTGCGGTGCGCGTCAATTCGGGGGAACTGCACCAGCCAGAAGCAATGGGGCTTTCTGTGGAACTGCAAAAAGAAGGTTATGCCCTGCTGTGCGTCAGCTATCCCCGTTCCAACATCGAGGTAGAGACGCAAGACGAGGACGAAGTGTACGAACTGCAATTCGGCCGCTACTTCGGCAAAGGTAAAGTTAAAGCGGGTTTGCCGTTGGATGAAGAATAAGGCAATTTGATAAATAATCAACTACCAATTATCCATGCTTTATCGGTTATTTGCGATCGCCCTTTGTCTGTTGTTAGCTAGCTGCCAAAAACCAGAAATGCCTCAAGGTACGATCGCCAAAGTAGAAAGGGCCATCAGCGGGCAAACAATCGAAGTTATCAGTACAGCCGACAAAATAGCCTTATTAGAACAAATCAGGCTGATTGGTATTGATGCACCGGATTTAAAACAGCAGCCTTGGGGAGAAGCAGCCAAACAAAGACTAGAACAGCTAACTAGGGGAAAACAGGTATTGTTAGAATCCGACATCGAAGAGAAAGACCAGTTCGATCGCAAACTAGCCTACTTGTGGCAAGATAAAAATTTGCTCAACGAACAGCTAGTCAAAGAAGGTTATGCCCTGGCCTCAGGGCGATCGCCCAACACAAAATATCAGCAGCGACTCGTGAACGCTCAAGAATGGGCGAGACTCATGGGTAAAGGCCTGTGGAATCCAGAACGAGCTTTGCGCCAAACTCCCGCAGAATTTCGCCAGCAAAATCGGAAATAGTCAGTTGACAGTTGACTGTTGGCAGTTGACAGTTGTCATTGGAAGCAATTCCCAATTCCCAATTCCCAATTCCCAATTCCCACTTCCCAATTCCTAATGACTGACAATCAACTGCAAAACTTCTTAGAAATAGCCACCGAAGCAGCCCTAGCCGCCGGTTCCGTCCTGAAATCTTTCTGCGGAAAATTAGAAAAAATTCAAGAAAAAGGGCGATCGGGCGATTTAGTCACAGAAGCCGACAAAGCCTCAGAAGCGGTTATCTTAGAAATTCTCGGCCGCCACGTACCCGACCACGCCATCCTCGCCGAAGAATCCGGCAAATTAGGGGATGCCAGCAGCAAATACCTGTGGGCGATCGACCCTTTGGACGGCACAACCAATTATGCTCACCAATATCCTTTTTGGGCCGTGTCGATCGGACTTTTAATCGACGGAATACCACAAATCGGAGTAATTTACGACCCTTTTCATAACGAATTGTTTCGGGCAGGCAAAGGATTAGGAGCAACCTGCAACCGTTCGCCGATCGAAGTTTCCCAAATCTCAGAATTGAGAACCAGCTTGCTAGTCACTGGCTTTGCATACGATCGGCGCGAAACAGCAGACAATAACTATGCCGAATTCTGTCACCTCACCCACCTCACCCAAGGCGTGCGGCGCAGCGGTTCCGCATCCCTAGACCTCGCACACCTCGCGATGGGGCGATCGGACGGATACTGGGAACGGGGACTCGCCCCTTGGGACGTAGCAGCAGGTGTACTCATCGTCTCCGAAGCCAGAGGTCAAGTTACAGCTTATGACGGCAGTGCATTTGAGATGAACTCCGGTCGGGTTTTGGCCACAAACGGCAAAATACACGCCGAACTCAGCAGCGAACTGCTAGCAGTTCCTCCCTTATCTTCTTGGAAGTAGCGCCCCCCAGCAATAGATCGGGGGTAGTACGGGGGTCACAACCCCTTGACTCAAGCTACATTAAAGAATAGTGAAAAGCCAGGAAAGGAAGAGTAAAAGTTATGTCTTTTGAAATGACAAAAGGGCTGTTCAAATACGACTTTACAGATCAGCACGCAATTTTGGGAATTCCCTTAGACGCCGAGTTTAACGACATCCGCAAGCGCTACATGAAAATCGCCCGCCGGTTGCATTCGGATACTTGCTCTTTTGAAAGCCAAGCCGATAAAGATTGGGCTAACCAATTTTTGTCAAAAGTAGTCAATCCGGCTTACAACAAATTTTCCAAGGAAAGCGATCGCAAAGAATACAGCCTGCTATTAGCAGCCATCGGCAAGCGCGTTGTTAAAGAACAGGCGAAAATGCAAATTGAAAGCGAAGCAGCCAAACAGTTAGCTACCGCTAAAGATTGGGAAGAAGCTTACAAAACAGCAGTTAGCAAACTCGCTCTCAAGCAGTACGAATCAGTTAAGGAAACGCAAGAGGCGATTAATCTAATTAGCGAACTCAACATGGTTTACCTGCTGCGAAAAGAGCGCCTTGGTGGTGTTGGGGTTGCACCCGCTTCACCCCCGAAAGCTGCAACCCCAACTAGCACAGCAAAAACAGCAACCCCAGCAACCCCAGCAACCCCAGCAACCCCAGCCACCGCTACTCCAGCGCCATCTCCGCCCAAAGTCCAAGACTCGCCGGCCGAAGCCTATTGCCGCCGAGCTCAAGGATTCATGGACAGCAAAAGTTACGCCAAAGCAATTATAGAGTTGAAAGAAGGCGTGAAACGCGATCCGAAACACAGCAAGACCCACGCTTTGTTAGCAATGTGTTACGTTGAACAAAATCAAGCCACAATGGCGAAACTTGAGATGAACAAAGCTTTGGCATCAAATCCTGAAGAACCGACGGCTTTGGAGGTTAAGAAAAAGCTGGAACAAGCTTCCGCAAAAGCCAAAAAAGGTGACGAGAAACCAGGATTTTTTGCAAGTTTGTTTGGCGGTAAGAAGAAGTGAGAAGTGGTGATTTGTGAGTCTTGAATTTTGAGAAAATGGTGAAATGTACAGCAGTGGAGTGATCTCGATCAAAACAATCAAGACTTGGTGAGATCAAAGCCGGTGATATCGGAATGATACCGTCAGTGCGATCGTTCCGCGAGCGCGGGTGATCCACAAAGAGCGGGACGCTTGCACTGACCGGGAAAATGATTATTCCCATGCAAACCAAAACGCTATCACGCCTTAATTTGTTAAAGTCGAAGGTTAAGCTTGCGTGCTTCGACTTTAACACCGTCCATAAAGCTAAGCTTCTAAGCCCAATCTAAAATCTAAAATCGTTCGACTGAGCGCTCACGCCGAAGTCGAAAATCTAAAATTGATATGACACCTTAATTTGTTAAAGTCGAATGTTAAGCTTGCCTGGTTCGACTTTAACACCGTCCATAAAGCTAAGCTTCTGGGCCCAATCTAAAATCTAATGTCTAAAATCTAAAATTGATATGGTTCATCAACCCCCATCCGGTGCAAGAGATTTATTGCCCCTTGACGTTGCTCAAAAAATTTCGATCGAACGACGCTTACAGCAGGTTTTTCACCGCTGGGGCTATCACCGGATTATTACCTCTACTCTAGAAAGGCTGGAGACTTTGATGGCTGGGGGTGCGATCGACCGATCGACCTTAATTCAACTGCAAGACGCCGAGGATGGAGAACTTGGTTTGCGGCCGGAATTGACAGCATCCATCGCCCGCGCGGCTGCAATGCGGATGGCCGGGACTCGCTGGCAGCCTCAGCGCCTCTACTACAACGCCAACGTGTTCCGCAAAGGCCCAGATACTGGCTCAGGCGGGCAACAGGAGTTCTATCAAGCTGGCGTAGAGCTCCTAGGCGCGGGGGGGACGGTTGCGGATGCAGAAGTGCTGCTGCTGCTGTCTGAGTGCTTGCAGAGCTTGGAAATTGATGACTGGCATTTGGTTTTGGGAGAAGCGGGCTTGACTGCAAGATTGCTGGAACCGTTTCCGCCAAATGTGCGCCAAAAAGTTCGGGGGGCGATAGCCAATCTCGATCGAATTGCCTTGGAAACTTTGCCGCTGTCAACCGAATTGCGAGAAAGAGCTCTGCTGTTATTTGACTTGCGCGGCCGCCCAGAAGAGGTGTTGCCAATTGTTGCCAAGCTGGATTTAGATTTGCCACAGCAAGCCGCGTTAAATAATCTCAAATCGGCGATCGAATTGCTGCACCAATGTCAGTCAAAAATTCCCAATCTAAAATCCCACATTCACCTCGATTTGAGTTTAATTCAAACATTTGACTACTACACTGGAATTGTGTTTGAAGTTGTCAGCAGCAGCAAGACAGGACAGCGAGTTTTAGGACAAGGGGGACGCTACGACCAACTGTTGGGACTGTTCGATCCCCAAGGGCAAAATTCCCCTGGCATCGGGTTTTGTCTGAATATTGAAGATTTGCACCAAGTTTTGCTGACAGAGGGGCAATTGCCCACGGAGACGCCAGCTAGCGACTGGTTGGTTGTGGCTCAAACTCCTGAAGCTAGTGCCGCCGCGTTTGCTTACGCTCGCAAACTCCGAGAGTCTACTCACTTAGTTCGGGTGGAAATAGATTTGGAGAGTCGGGAGACAGCAGAGTCTGCGCGGGAATACGCGCGCGATCGACGAATTGCTCAAATTGCTTGGGTAAATGCCGAAGGATTGCCAACAATTGAAACGGTAAATTAGGCTAATTGGTAATTGGTAATTAGTAGTTGGTAATTGGTTAAAAATCACCCGATATGATATTATGTATCCTGCTGATTGATAGAAGGTTTTGCCAATTGCTAATTGCTAATTCCCTATCTACCTAAAATGTTTTGAGAGAACACTATGGCACACACTATTGTTACGAATATTTGCGAGGGAATTGCTGATTGCGTTGGCGCTTGTCCGGTTGCTTGCATTCATCCCGGCCCTGGCAAAAATGTCAAGGGTACTGATTGGTTTTGGATTGATTTTGATACCTGTATTGACTGCGGTATTTGTTTGCAGGTGTGTCCTGTCGAAGGTGCGATCGTTCCAGATGAACGCCCTGAGTTGCAGCAAACTCCCTCTTAATTGCAACTTGATTGCAATTGAGGGCTAAATAGCTACATTAACTAAGGGGTAAGGTGCGCGACCCGGCGCACCCTACAGTAACTTTTTTATGAACCACAGAGGGCGCAGAGGACACAGAGAAGAGGAGTGAGAAATAGTGGAAAAATCTAACGTTTAGATATCTAAGTGCAGGTAATTAATGAGGTTACTTTTGTGAGTTCTTTCTCTTCCCTTATCTTGTCTTCCTACCCTTCGGGAACGGCTTCGCCGAACGTGTCCTTCGCGTCTTCGCGGTTCGTTTAAAAAAAAGCCCGATCGCACTTTACAAAAAAAACTACAATAAAATCCTATGCAGCCGATCGCACTTTCCGACTCTCACATTTTATCCATCCGCACCCACGCCGAAAGCGCTTATCCTGAAGAATGCTGCGGTTTGTTGCTCGGTCGAGTTACTGGCGGTGTTAAAACTTTGGTAGAAGTTTGGCCGACTGATAATGCTTGGAGTTCTGAGGCCCAGGAGAATTGGCCTGAACAAAAAGAATTGACAGAAAGACGCAGATATGCAATTCGGCCCGAAGATATGTTGCGGGCGATGAAACACGGGCGCGATCGCACTCTGGATATTATCGGCATATATCATTCTCACACGGATTGTCCCGCAGTGCCCTCAGAGTGCGATCGGACATTAGCCTGGGCCCAATACTCTTACATCATTGTGTCCGTCCGACAAGGCTGTTCAGAAGACCTCCGCAGTTGGAGTCTTGACGGAGAGGGGAACTTTCAAGCAGAGGAAATTCTCGCACTGGAACCGACTGAGATTAAGAAATAATTAGTAAAAATAACAAACACGTAAAAATGCGAAAGATTCAGATAGGATATAATTCAAAATCTGCGCTACACACAATATCATGCTAAATCCTAATCTGGACGAGATCCAGCTCAACAAACAAGAATACGAACGCTACTCTCGCCACCTCATCCTGCCAGAAGTTGGATTGGAAGGGCAGAAGCGTCTCAAAGCTGCCAGCGTGCTCTGCATCGGTACGGGAGGTCTCGGTTCGCCGCTGCTGCTGTATTTAGCCGCCGCCGGTGTTGGTCGCATTGGGATTGTAGACTTTGATGTTGTAGACCATTCCAATTTGCAGCGGCAAGTAATTCACGGCACTTCTTGGGTTGGGAAACCGAAGATTGAGTCTGCTAAAAATCGGATTTTAGAAATTAATCCTTTTTGTCAAGTTGATTTGTACGAAACTCGCGTTAGTTCGGAAAATGCGATCGACATTGCCACTCCTTACGATATCATTATCGACGGTACGGACAACTTCCCGACTCGCTATTTGATGAACGATGTTTGCGTGCTTTTAAACAAGCCCAACGTCTACGGTTCTATCTTCCGATTTGAAGGGCAAGCAACAGTTTTCAACTACGAAGGCGGCCCGAATTACCGCGATTTGTACCCAGAACCCCCGCCTCCTGGGATGGTTCCTTCTTGTGCAGAAGGCGGCGTTTTAGGCGTTTTGTGCGGAGTTGTCGGTTCTATCCAAGCAACGGAAGCTATCAAGATTATCTTGGGTCAAGGCACTACTTTGAGCGGCAGATTGTTGCTTTACAATGCCTTAGATATGACGTTCCGGCAATTGAAACTGCGGCCGAATCCAGTGCGCCCGGTAATTGAAAAGTTAATCGATTACGAACAATTCTGCGGCATTCCTCAAGCAAAAGCGCAGGAAGCAAGTCAGCAAACGCAAATTCCTGAGATGACTGTCACGGAACTTAAAGAGTTAATCGACAGCGGTGCCAAGGATTTTGTATTGTTGGATGTTCGCAATCCCAACGAGTATCAAATTTGTCAAATTCCTGGGTCGGTTTTGGTTCCTTTGCCGGATATCGAACACGGCGCAGGTGTGGCCAAGGTCAAGGAATTGTTGAACGGCCACCGCTTGATTGCACACTGCAAAATGGGCGGGCGTTCTGCGAAGGCTTTGGGGATTTTGAAGGAAGCGGGAATTGAGGGGATTAATGTTAAGGGCGGGATTACTGCTTGGAGTGAAGAAGTAGACCCGTCTGTACCTCAATATTAAGTTCAATCTTTTTCTGGGGTGGGTTTAGCTAATATCACGAGATACAAGCGAGTAGACTCTGGTCATTAGTGTCAACTTACGCTGAAAAACCTTTGTATCTTTCGTTCACAGCCGAGTCTAGAACCCTCTAAATTCCCCTTTTTTAAGGGGAATTTGACCTTTAGTAGTGAAGCAGGACACGGCAATGCCGTGTCCCTACAAAAAACGCAGATTAACCCAACCCTTCAACTAACAGATTGCGAGCACTTTCCAACGCTTCCTGCAACTTACTTGCATCGCGTCCCCCAGCTTGCGCCAAATTCGGCCGCCCGCCGCCTTTTCCTCCGCAAATTTGAGCAATTCCCCCGATAAACTTGCCAGCTTGCAATCCTTTCTTATTGACTTCTGGACTAAAAGCTGCAACCAAACTTACCTTATCCGGTTCAGGAATTGAGGCCAAAACAACCGCAGCATTTCCTAACTTTTGCTGCAATCTTTCCGCCGCAGTTTTCAGCGCTTCTGTATCCACATCACCCAATTGAGCTACAATGATTTTGAATTCGCCGAGCTCCTCAGCCGCACTCAGCAACTGGTCGGATTTCGCGATCGCCAATTCCGACTTCACAGCAGCCAAATGTTTCTGAGTATCCTTCAACTCATTCTGCAAATTAGTAATCCGGTTCGGCAATTCTTCAGGCTTCGCCTTAAATCGATCGCCCAAATCGCGCACCACCTTATCCCGCACGTTCAAATAGTCCAAAACAGCTTGACCCGAAACCGCTTCAATCCTGCGAGTTCCCGCCGCTACCCCCGCTTCGGAAACAATCTTAAACAGCCCGATTTCTGCGGTATTGCTGACGTGAGTTCCGCCGCACAATTCCATCGAAACGCCGGGAAAATCGATAACCCGCACCACGTCGCCGTACTTCTCGCCAAACATCGCAGTCGCGCCTTTTTCCCTCGCTTGGGCGATCGGCATTTCTGCAACGACCGCAGCGTGCGCCTCAGCAATCCAACTATTAACTAAATCCTCAATTTTCTGCAACTCTTCTGCTGTGACAGCGCGCGGAGAATTGAAATCAAACCGCAATCTTTCTGACGATACCAGCGAACCAGCTTGCGAAATCGAATCGTCCACAATTTTCCGCAAAGCTGATTGTAATAAGTGAGTTGCTGTGTGGTTGGCCTGAATTCGGCGGCGACCGCTATTGTCAATTTTCGCAGTAATACTATCGCCCACTCTCAGCGTTCCCCGTTCCACCAAGCCGAAATGCACGAAGAAATCCGATTCCTTCTTCACATCATCAACTCTTACCAACAAACCATCACCATTATCTCCGCTTTTCAAATAACCTTTATCCCCAATTTGTCCGCCGGATTCTGCATAAAACGGCGTTTGGTTCAAAACAACTTGTACCTCAGTACCTGCAGTTGCTTCCTCGACAGATTTGCCGTCAACCAAGATAACTTCCACCTCAGCTAAACTCGACAATTCAGCATAACCGACAAACTCAGTTCCTTGGATTGTTTCAGCCAACTTATCCAAAGAACCCTGCACCGTCAAATCGATTGTTTGGCGAGCATCTTTAGCGCGAGTTTGCTGTTCCTTCATCGCCCTTTCAAATCCCTCCAAATCCACAGAAATTCCCTGTTCCTCAGCAATTTCTTGAGTCAGTTCTAAGGGGAAACCGTAGGTATCGTAAAGAGTGAAAGCATCTTGACCGCTGATTTGTTGGTTGGTTTGCTGTTTTGTACGATCGACAATTTCCTCCAGCAGCTTCTCTCCGCGTTCCAAAGTCTTGAGAAACTGCGCTTCTTCCCTTGCCAATTCCGCCTTAATTTGAGCTTCCCGCTGCCGCACGTTCGGATAAGCAGCTTCCGAAAGGGCGATCGCACTTTCAGCCACCCGCACCGTAAATTCGCCCTGAATTCCAATCAGTCGCCCGTGGCGCACCACCCGGCGAATCAAGCGGCGCAAAATGTAACCCCGACCAACATTCGACGCGCGAATTTCGTCCGCAATCATGTGCACCACAGCCCGAACGTGATCGCCAATTACTTTCAGCGAAACCTTGACTTTTTCATCGCTGTTGTGGTAATCAATCCCGGCAATTTCTGCTGCCGATTGAATGATCGGAAAAATCAAATCTGTTTCGTAATTATTGGGGACTTTCTGGAGGATTTGCGCCATCCGTTCCAGTCCCATGCCAGTATCAATATTTTGATTTTGCAGCGGTGTTAAATTGCCCTCTGCATCTTTATTGTACTGCATGAAAACCAGGTTGTAGAACTCAATAAACCTGCTATCATCTTCGAGGTCAATATTGTCGCCTCTCTCTGGGTGGAAATCATAGTAAATCTCCGAACACGGGCCGCAGGGGCCAGTCGGGCCGGATTGCCAGAAATTGTCATCTTCTCCCATGCGCTGAATGCGATCGCCCGGAATGCCAATTTCATCGCGCCAAATCGCAAAAGCTTCGTCATCTTCACGGAAAACGCTAACAACCAAATTCGACGCTGGTAAAGCGAAAACTTCCGTGGAAAGTTCCCACGCCCAGGCGATCGCCTGTTTCTTGAAATAATCCCCGAAACTGAAATTGCCCAACATCTCAAAAAACGTGTGGTGGCGGGCGGTGCGGCCGACGTTTTCGATGTCGTTGGTGCGGATGCACTTTTGAGAAGTCGTGGCGCGCGGTGATTCAGCGGCGCGCTGTCCGAGAAATATCGGCTTGAATTGTAGCATTCCGGCGATCGTCAGCAACACTGTCGGATCTTCGGGCACCAAAGAAGCACTCGGCAATATCTTATGTCCCCGCTGAGCATAAAAGTCGAGGAAGGTTTGGCGGATTTGGCTGCCACTGAGAAACTTAGGAGAAATAGACATGACAAAAACACTTAAGTATGTAAAGATGTAGCAACAATAGAATTTATAGGACTTACGCACGGGTGTCCAGAAACCCGGTTTTCAAACCAAAATACTTGCTTAAAATCCTCAATCTGGGTAGAAAAACCCGGTTTCTTGGTTACGAGTGCGTGAGTGCTAACTTACATCTATTTGGAGATTCATATCATTATACTTAGTAATGTAAAGACCTATCAAGTTTTGCAAATAGTGCTTTACTCCTCCGAAAGGTCATGCTAACTTAATAATAGACACCGGGACAGAAAGAGAAGGAGGTCGCTATATTTAGAAAGAAAGTTCAAGGATATAGGCATGGTGTCTCCGGTCTAGATTCCCAGGCGCAGCAGAAATTAACCGAACACAACTTGGAATAGTGGCGAACTGCCGATCGAGCAGTCAAGCCAAACCGCAGTCAAGTAAGACTTAGTTGTCGTTGCTGATTAAAAGTAAAGCTGCACAAGTTGTAAACCCTAGTAAATAACAGTTCTCAATCGGAAACACATCTCGTTTGTTAGAAAAAACAAAGTTCTCATATTATTGGGTCTGATCGCTGTCGATCGGGCCCTATGAATTTTTATAGGGCGATCGCAGGAGAAGAGGCTTCGAGGGGTACAGAGGGACCGAGTTGGGCTGTATAAGTGATTTCTGCTCAAAGGCTACATCCCTGGGAGCGATCGGCGAGCGATCTATGCAGCTTTTGAGTTATATATTATATATAATAGGACGTGGGCGCCCGCCCCCGCCCGCTTTTTGCCGGGGATCAAGCGCTGTGGTATGAGGCACTGTCAAGATGCGATATCATTGAAGATGTCAGTACAAAACCTTAAAACCTACCCCGCTGTCCTGTATAGCAGCAAATCTACGCTTCTCTAAGCTTGCTGCAAGCCAAGGATAGCCAACCGCCATTTTTGGTGACAAGACCAGGCTCAAAAATTTGAATCTCAGGATATTTAGAGTCAAGACTCTAAAAAATCCCATCTCCGAGGCAGGGGTGAGAGTTCAAAAAATAAAAGCCCGCCACTCAAAAAAGCTAGTGCCACCAACAACGGTAGTAAATCACTAGCACAGTTCTTAAACTCACAATCTCCGGAGATTCTAGGTACAAGCATGGCCGAAATAACTAAAGAAGAAATGCGCGAACGGCTGGGAAATATCGACCAAATTCGCGATATAATTTTTGGAGCGCAGCTTAGAGAATATGACAATCGCTTCGATAAAATAGATTCCGAGTTGTCGATGATGCAGCAAGATATGCAAACTCGCATCGAACAAGTAAAAACTGTTCTTTCAGGAGAAATGAGGGCTGCAGTTGATTCGTTAGAAAAGAAAGTTAAATCGCTCACCTCAAACACCCAAGAAGAAAGCGCAGACATCCGTCAGCAAGTCGATCGCGTTAACCGAAAATTCTCCAGCAGCATGGAAGCCCTCGACGAGGCTATTGACAATCAAACCCGTTCGCTTCGCGACGAATTCTCTCAAACCAGAGAGCGACTATCTGAAGAAACCCGCACTTTGAAAACACAGGTTTTTGAAGAGCTAGATCGTCGCTTTTCTATGCTCAGAGATGTTAAAGTTTCTAGAGACGACATGGCAGAAATTCTGTTTGAACTCGGCATGAGGCTCAAAGGAACAGAATTTGTACCCGAACTTAAAGGCGTTGCGGATAATAAGTTAAATACCGAATTTCTGTTGCCGGAGCGCCACCATAACGGATAATAACGCATGGCTTTACCGAAAGAAAATCCGGCTGACGAAAATGAGTTAGAGGGTTTTGTTTCTCAACCTGACGAGTCTGCTGCCGATGCAGCAACCCAGCTAGAACCCTTGCTGAATCTGTTAGTCGATCTCAAAATTATTGCAGGTTCCAACCAGCAAAATGTAGAGCCCGAAGATGACAGCAGTGGCGAAAATAATCAAGCTGGGGCCCTCGGCGGGTTGATGGATTTGTTAGGTATTTCTGAGCAAGGGCCAGAGGAAGTTACAGCGAGTGTACCCCAAACTGGATCTCGCCAACTGGAGTTTGACGATGCCCCGCCTGTTGCAGACGAGTTCAAAAGTTTGTTATTCGCTACTCACAAACTCAACACTTCAGAACTGGAAAAAGACTATTCCTCCGCTAAAACTATAGATGTTTCCGCGATCGCCCAGCCGGATTTGGAGGAGGAGTCACAGCCTGTAGCAGAATTGTCTAACTTGACAAGGAAAGATTCTCTACAGGAAGTACAGGGTCAAAAATCCCACGGGTTCGATCGGCATTTCCAAAATGTTTCGCCTCCCCCAACCGAGTCAAAATCCTCGGAAGTTTCCAATGACTTCATAGTTTCCACAGTCTCAGAGTCACCAGAAACTGCATATTTAGATCCGGTGGTAGCTTCGCTTCAATCGATGCCAAACTTGGTAGAACAGCCGACCACGATATCGCAGCCTACAGAAATATTAAGCCAAATTAAACAAGATTTAAATCAAGCCGACAGCGCGATGGAAACGCTGCAAAATCTGATTTTCGGCTCAAAAATATCAGATATCGAGCAAGTCAAAAATCTGCTGGCAGAAAACGATTTGCCTGGGGTGCGCCACCTGATGGCAACAATCGACGATAAATTAGGAAAATTGGAGCACCAAATCTACGAGCCCCAAGAGTTGATTGAGTTGATGCTGCCTTGGATCGCAGAAATTCTCAGCCGCAAAATTGCCGACTCCAGAGAAGAAGTTGTCAAGGCGATCGGGCCAATTATTGACGAAGTGATTCGGGCAAAAACTCAGGAAAACAAGTCGGCAATGAGTGCGGCAATAGCTGAGCTGCTTCCCGACGCACTTGCTCAACAAATAGTCAATTCGCCAGCGGATATTGCTCGCGCGATCGCCCCAGAAATTGGTCTGGCAATTAAAGAGCAAATTCGCCTCGACCAAGAGTCGATCGCCCAGGCCCTCGCCCCGGAAATGGGTAAAGCGATTACAGCCCAAATAAAACTCGAACGCGACTCTATGGTGGATGCCCTCTATCCCGTAATTGGCAGTACAATTTCCCGATATATGGCAGAAGCTATCAAGACAATCAATGAAAAAGTGTCTAATGCCATCAGCGTCGAAGGATTCCAGAGAAAAATTCGCTCCAAAGTACAAGGAGTCTCCGAAGCTGAATTAATCCTCCAAGAATCAGTACCCTTCACCGTCCAAGCAGCCTTCTTAATTCACAAAGCATCAGGCTTAATAATTTCCGAAGTTCAAAACTCAGAAAGCTACCAGTTAGAATCAGAAATGGTAGCAGGAATGCTCACAGCTATTCGCAGCTTTGTTAACGAGTGCATCGTGCAGCCGGGAGAATCTTCCGAACTAAATCAAATTGAATACGGAGACTCAAAAATTCTGCTAGAAGTCGCGGGATATTGCTACATGGCCGTCGTGATTAAAGGAGAACCGCCAAACTTGTTCATCCAAAAAATACGACAAACCGTTAGTCATCTCATCCTTAATTATGGTCAAGTCATTCACGATTTTAACGGCGACCCCGGTACTATACCGGACTCTCTGCACCCGTCTCTAAAAAATTTATTCGACCCGCTACAAACGGAAAAATCAACAAAACCCCCGATCGCCCTAGCGGTTATCAGTTTAGCCGCCTTGAGCTTAATCTTAGTACCTTGGGGAATTTATCAGTACCGCAGCAGCGTTGAGCGCCACCTCGAAGCCAATGCCATCGCAGCTTTAGCATCAACTCCCGAATTAGCAGTTTACCGCTTAGATGTTGCAGTTGATGGCAAAACTTTAAAGCTAACCGGAAAGTTGCCCAATCAAGAATTGCGGGCACAAGCGGAAAAAATAGCCGCATCAACTGCACCGAAATTGCAATTAGATAATAGAATTATAGCTGTCGATGTCCCCCCAGATCCAGTTTTGACGGCGGCTGAGGTGCAGCGAATTAGCGCCGTTTTGAACCAGAGACAGGGCGTTTCTATTTTTAGTCGGTATGGCGATCGTAAAGTTACAGTAGATGGCACAGTTATAGACCTAGCAGACACACAGAAAATAGCTCAGTCCTTGAAGCAAATTCCCGGTGTTCAGTCGGTCATCAGTACGGTTAAATTAGATCCCCTGAAAATTACAACCCGCATCTACTTCGAGCCAGGAACCACAAAATTAGACTCAACATATGAAGAAATCATCGCCAGTGTCAAAAAATTCATGGATCAATATCCTCAAAAACAGATTAAGATAATTGGGCACAGCGATCGAAGTGGAGAACTTGCTACAAATCAACAGTTGTCGCTCAGACGTGCCGCAGCAGTGCGAGATGCTTTAGTGCGGCAAGGTGCTGACCCAAAGCGCCTCCAAACTGTTGGCATCCCCCATCCTCCTGCCGACGTGGAACCCAATCAACCACGACTTTTAAGCAGATGCGTGGTATTTGAACCAATAACTAAGACCGTAAACAGTAAATAATTATGTCAGTTACTATAGCTAAAAAAATGTGTATGATCGGAGATTTTGGCGTGGGCAAAACCAGCCTGATCCGCCGTTTTGTCGATCGGCAATTCAGCGACCAGTACCTCTCCACTGTAGGAGTAAAAATTTCCAGCAAAATCGTAGAATTAGAAGGGGTAAAGCAGCGGGAAAACGTGACGGCAAAGTTGCTGATTTGGGATTTAGAAGGGCATACAAAATTCAAAGGAATAGCACCGACTTACTTGCAGGGAGCTAGTGGTGTTTTAATCGTTGCCGATGTCAGCCGATCCGAAACTGTTGAGCGAATCTCCGAACACATTCAGCTTTTTTCTTCAGTCAATCCTAAAGGATCGATAATCGTCGCTTTAAACAAAGTAGACTTGATTGACGAGGAAAAATTGGCGCTGCTAGTGGAAATATCCCATTCGATATGTCAAGACAAAGTAATAGCAGTTTACACGACATCTGCTAAAACAGGCAAAGACGTTGACGAAATTTTCTATAAATTAGCTTACACAATGGTAGAACAATTATGAATCCACTGTTAAGAAAGCTGTTAGGCCCGCGACAAACACAGTATTTTATAGTCAATCACCATTTTATCATTCAGGCAATCTCTGCCGAAGTGCAGCATTATGCCGATATTCCAGGCGATGCTATACCCGGTGCAGATGCTCGCCTGAGTTTTCCCGAACTGATTGGCATTGAAAATATCCTCATGTCTATCATTATGGGACGGCTGCCGGGTTTTGAAGTCAAAGGTATCGCTCGGTTTACCGACCCGAACCGCCCTTTATACTTTGATATGTTGGCTATCAAATATGAAGAAGAACAAGAAGATGTGCCAAGTAAATTGCTAATTTTGATTGAAGATACCACCGAAAAGATGGTGATGAAGCAATCGTTGATTCAGAGGGCGAATGAAGCTAATCTTTTGGTTAGTGCCTTAGCCGCTTCTAAAGACTATATAGATAAAGTTATTCGGTCGATGGGCGATGCTTTGTTGGTGACAACAACATTAGGAACTATCAAAACAATCAATCAATCGGCACAATGGTTATTTGGGTATACCGAAGCAGAATTGATTGGCCAACCCCTGTCTTTAATATTAATCGAAGACACATTAATTTACCAAGCTCGCCACCGCTATATTTTGTCTCAGAAAGAGCTGCGTAGAGAACTAGAAATAGTCTGCACTACTAAAGCAGGAGAAGAAATTTGGGTAGAATTTTCCTGTTCAGCAATTCAGACCGAACTAGAGGGACTTTACGATTTCATTTATATAGGCAGGGACATCACAGAACGCAAACAACAAGAAATAGAAATTCGCGGCTCTTTGGCAAAAGAGCAAGAACTCAGACAGGTAAAATCTCGTTTTTTCTCGATGATTGCTCACGAATTTGGCAATCCTCTAAGTACAGTATTATTTGCTACTAAAATTCTCCAAGACTACGGCGACGAAATCACCCACGCCGAAAAACAAAAATACCTGCAACACGTTAAATCAGCATCTCAACAAATGGCTCAGCTATTAGATGACGTGCGGTTGCTCAGCAGCGCCGAAGCCGGAAAACTCGAATTCTATCCCGCACCAGTTGACTTAAAAAACTTTTGCAGTGAGTTAGTAGAATCAATTAAAATTAGTTATGGAAAAAATCATACAATTAACTTTACTTATCAAGAATTAGTTACGCCAGCGCAAAAAAATGATAACGAGTCGCAGGAAACGCAACAGTTGCCCGCACTAGATACAAAATTGCTGCGGCACATCTTGACAAATTTGCTGTCAAATGCTGTCAAATATTCGCCCCTCGACAGCCATATTTATTTTGAATTAACTTGTCAGAATAATAAAGAAGCTACATTTAAAATTAAAGATACAGGCCTGGGTATTCCTCTCGAAGACCAAGAACAACTCTTTGAATCTTATTATCGAGCCAAAAATGTCGGAAAAATACCCGGTACAGGACTGGGTTTATCCATAGTCAAGCAGTGTGTAGATTTGCACGGAGGTCAAATCGAATTTTCCAGCGAAATAGGGTTAGGCACTACATTTTTAGTTAGAATTCCATTTGATAAAAAGAGATAAATAGATTGATTTTAGATAATTCCATCCTCATGGTGCCTTCAATAGTAAAAATCTCACATGAAAACCTTGTCAAAAAAACTGTTAGTTCCCCACCACTTGGAGTACCTAGCACTTGATAAAAACTTTTTAATCCAAGAAATCTCTCTGAAAGTTCAGCGATTTGCCGACTCTCCCAAAGAAGTAGTCGCCGGCAACGATGTTCGCATTCCCTTTCCAGAATTAGTGGGAACTGAAGAAATTTTCATCGATATTTTTGAAAAACGGTTGCCAAATTTTGAATTGAAAGCAATCACGCGGCTATTAGGAAACGGTTCGCGGCTTTATTTTGATATGTATATGGTCGAGTTCACCAATGACGAGAATTATCAGAGATTAATTATATTTTTTGAGGACGTAACCGATAGGATGGCTTTAGAACAAACTCTAGTGCAAGCTACCAATGAAATGGATATTTTATTGAGTACCTTAGCGGCTACTAATAATTATGTTGAAAAAATTATTACTTCAATGGCGGAAATTTTGTTGGTAACAACAGCATCGGGAAAGATTAAAAAAGTCAATCAAGCCGCTCAAGATTTGTTCGGTTACAGCGAATCAGAATTAGTAGGCCAGCAAATAGACTCTCTTGCTGCTTTTGGCTCCTCTTTGCAAGCAGTCAGCCAAGAGGAGACTCAACAATTACAAACTAATGCCGAAGTAATTTGCACAGCAAAAACCGGAGAAAAGCTAACAGTTTCGTTTTCCTGTACGGCGATTTCGGCTGACATTAAAGCTATTTCTGGATCGGGACCCGCCCTTCAAGATTTCGTTTACATCGGCCGCGATGTCACAGATAGACAGCGGGCCCGCAAGCGACAAATAACTCAGTACGTCACCACTCGCATCCTGTCGGCATCCGAAACAATAAAAAAAGCTATAGCAGCAATTCTCCCCGTAATTTGCGACAGCTTGGGATGGGATACCGTCGAACTTTGGATGCCAGAATCTGGGGAAAAACTTCTTTCAGAAACTAAGAGAATAACTGGGGTGTCCGACTCCAATTTGCTTCGGTGCGTCGCCAGTTGGACAAAACGCTCAGTCTCTATACCCAAATTTGTCGAATTTACCGAACAAATGACTTGTGCGTTTGGCGAAGGATTACCCGGTTTCGTTTGGGCCCGCGGTTCCTCTCAGTGGATTGCCGATGTCACAAAAAGCGATAGTTGTATACGCCGCGAAATCGCTGCTGAAGAAGGACTGCACGGAGCTTTTGGTTTTCCAATTTTGGGCGACTACGATCCTGAAAATTCTGCAAAGTCTGTATTGGGCGTGATGATTTTATTCAGCCGCGAAGTGCAGTATTTTGATGAAGAATTACTCCAGATAATGGCAACCATCGGCAGTCAAATCGGTCAATTTATCAAGCGAAAACAAGCGGAACTAGCTTTGCGGGAAAGCGAAGAACAACTGCGAGACTTATTTGAAAATGCTACTGACTTAATTCAAAGTATTGGAGCCGACGGTCATTTTTTGTATGTAAATCGGGCTTGGCGGGAAACTTTGGGCTACACCGAAGCAGAAATTGCTCAAATGACTGTTTTTGATATCATTCATCCGAACAGTTCCCCAGAGTCTCTGGATATATTGTATCAAGCTATTTCCAAAAAAACGGTAAATGAAAATACATTGTATCCCGAGTCGATCGAACTAACATTTATTACTAAATATCATGAAAATATTTTGCTTGAAGGCAGTATAAGCTGTAAATTTGCGGCAGGTTCGCTAGTAGCTATTCGCGCTATTTTGCGAGACATTACTGCTAGAAAAAGGGCAGAGGAGGCCCTAGCAAAATCTGTGTCCCTGCTGCTAGCAACTTTTGATTCTACTGCCGACGGTATTTTAGCAATTGACAGGAACGGAAAAATTGTCACTTTCAATCGACAATTTGTGGAAATGTGGGGCATACCTAATGAAGTGATGGCACTGCGAGACGACGCCATAACGATCGCCTTTGTCCTCAAGCAACTCAAAGACCCCCAAGCATTTCAACAGAGAATACAATCACTTTACGAGCAGCCAGAAGCCGAAAGTTACGACTTGTTGGAATTTCAAGATGGCAGATTTTTTGAACGCTATTCGCAACCGCAGCGACTGGGAGATACAATTATCGGGAGAGTCTGGAGTTACCACGACATTACGGAACGCAAGCAAGCAGAAGATGCCTTGTGGGAAGAACAAGAAAAATCCGAAAAACTGCTGTTAAATATCTTGCCCAAGGCAATAGCAGAACGCCTCAAGCAAAACGAAACTACTATTGCCGAATACTTTCCGGAAGTGACTGTTTTGTTCGCCGACATTGTGGGGTTTACTGCTTTGTCTGCTGTCATGAATCCGATCGAACTTGTGGATATCCTAAATAAGATTTTCTCAGGATTCGATCTTTTGTGCGAACGGCACGGTTTAGAGAAAATTAAGACCATCGGCGACGCATACATGGCAGTAGGAGGACTGCCTGAACCCAGTGTAGACCACGCAGATGCGATCGCCCAAATCGCCCTAGATATGCAAGCAGAAATAGCCAGATTTAATGCTACAAATAATAAATATTTTAGCATCCGCATCGGCATTCACAGCGGCCCGGTTGTTGCGGGAGTAATTGGTATAAAGAAGTTTATTTATGATTTATGGGGCGACACGGTAAATATTGCTTCCCGCATGGAATCTCAGGGTTTGCCTTGGCGGATTCAAGTGAGCGAAACTACTTATAAACTGTTGGAAAATAAATATTTGTTTCAGGAACGAGGAATGATTGAAGTTAAAGGCAAAGGAGGAATGAAAACTTATATTCTTCTTGGTCGAAAACCAGCCAGCTCATCAGCCATCAGTCATCTGGCTGATGACTAAAAGTGTTGCTAAAGTTAATTAACAATTCTTTTTCACCAAGACTAATGCAACTTGCTAATTTGTCGGCCAATTTACGATCGCCCGACGAAGCTGTCGATCGCCACCCGGCCACGGTTGGGTCCTCAACTTCGCTCGCAGAGGCGATCGCCCTGATGCGTCGGACAAGCAACCCTTGCCCACTGCCTCATTCACCTGCATTTCCCGACTCAAACGAAACTGTAAAAGCATTTATTAGTTGCGTCTTAGTTGTCGATGAAAATCAGCTAGTCGGACTGCTAAGCCCGGAAGATGTGCTGAACTTAGCCGCGGCCGAATACGGATGGCCAGGCATGAAAGTTGCCGACGCAATGACGCGGAATTTAATTGTCTTACAAGAATCAGAATTTACAGATCTTATTACTGCATTTAAGCTATTTTGTCAATACTCGATCGACTGCTTGCCAATTGTAGATGAGCGGGGTCAGCCAGTAGGTATAGTCAGTGAAAAAAGGATTCGCCCAGCAATGTATAGCTGGATCGAGGCACTGAATCAAGAAGTGGCAAAACTCCAGGAACAATGCGAACTGTTAGAAGGCAATTGTGAACTAGAAAAAGTCAGCGATCGCCAAAAAGCCGAAAATGCCATGCGGCAGAGCGAGGCGCGCTACCTGGCGATTGTGGAAGACCAAACCGAACTCATTTGCCGCTACCTCCCAGACGGTAAAATAACTTTTGTCAATCAAGCTTACTGCCGTTATTTCGGCCTGCAGGCGTTCGACTTACTCGGCAAATGCTTCCTGTCCCTGCTGCCAGAAGCAGACCGAGAAATTTTTCAACAGCAATATACTTTTGTGTCTCCCGACAACCCTATTTTTACCTGCGAGCACCAAGTAATTTTGCCGAGCGGGGAAATTCGCTGGCAGCAGTGGATCGATCGGGCGATATTCGACGAGAGCGGACAAATCGTCGAGTATCAAGCTGCAGGCCGGGATGTCACGGATCGCAAACAAGCAGAAATCGCTTTGCAGCAGCTCAATGCAGAGTTAGAACGGAGAGTGCAGCAGCGGACACAATGGTACGAAATGGCAGTATCTGCAGGCAAAGTGGGGGTTTGGGACTGGAATTTGGAAACCGACGAAATCTATATTGCTCCGTCTTTGAAAGCTTTGTTGGGGTATCAGGACGCAGAGATTCCTAACCGCATGGAAAATTGGGCGTCTCACGTTCATCCCGACGATCGAGTTGCAGTCGAGGAAGCAGTAAATGCTTATCTAAAGGGTGTGACAGAAATTTATGAAGTAGAACACCGGATGCTGCGTAAAGACGGCAGCACCTGCTGGATACTTGCCCGCGGCAGCGCGATCCGATCGGCTTCTGGCAAGGCCTTGCGCCTGACTGGCACTGACACCGACATTACCGAGCGCAAATTGACCGAAGAAAAACTCCAAAAATCCGAAGCCGAACTGCTGGCGCTGTTTAACGCCATGACGGATATCGTGCTGGTTTTCGACGCAAGCGGCCGCTACCTCAAAATCGCCCCCACGGCTCCCGAACTGCTGTACAAACCCGCTTCTGAAGTGCTGGGCAAAACCCTTGCCGAAATATTCCCAGAAGCGGAAGCTAATTTTGCCCTGACTCACATTCGCCAAACATTGGCATCTGGGCAAACCCACAGAGTTGAGTACAGCATGGAAATTGGCTGCAAATTATTCTGGTTTGATGCCAGTATTTCGCCACTGGAGCTCGATCGGGTGATGTGGGTCGCCCGAGACATTACCGCTCGCAAACAGGCAGAAGCTGCACTGCAAAAGAGCGAGGAAAAGTTTCGCAACTTATTTGACGATGCTCCGATCGCGCTTGGTTTGGCAAGCCTGCGCGACTTCCGCACGATCAAAGTAAATGAAGCTCACCGCCAGATGTTGGGCTACAGCGATTCGGAGTTGGCTACCATGACTTTTACTGAACTCACGCATCCCGAAGATTTACAAGCAGATGTAGAGGAAGTCAAGCAGTTGGTCGAGGGCAAGATTGCTCGCTTCCAAAGGGAAAAACGCTTGATTAAGAAGAATGGCGAGCTGATGTGGGCAAACTTGACGGTGACGCTGATCCGCGACCGCGAGGGCATTCCTCTCTACAGCATGGGGGCGATCGAAGATATCAGTTATCGTAAGCGGGCAGAAATGGAATTTCAGCAGTTAAAAGAACGCCTGCAATTTTTGCTGGGTTCTAATCCTGCGGTAATTTTTACAGCCGCACCGATGGGGGACTTTTGTACTACTTACATCAGCGACAACGTTCAGACAATCTTTGGCTACAACCCCCAAGAATTGTTAGCAGATTGTAAATTTTGGTCTAGCAGGATTCACCCTGAAGATCGGCCACAATTTTTAGTAAACTTTTCGGATTTGTCCGAGGAAAAAAATTGCATTTCCGAGTATCGTTTTCTACACCAAGACGGAATTTACCGCTGGCTAAGGACGGAACTAAAACTATTGGTTGACAGCACGGGAATTCCGATCGAAATTATTGGTTACGCCGCTGATATCAGCAATTCTAAATACGCCGAACTCGCTAGGGGGCAGCAGTTCGAGCAAGAACGGCTTGTGGAGGCGATCGCCCGCCGTGTCCGCCAGTCTTTGCAATTAGAGGAAATTCTCAACACCACGGTTGCGGAACTCCAGCAAGTATTATTAGCCGATCGAGTTTTGGTTTATCAACTTTTACCCACAAGCGGCGGGCGAGTAATTGCTGAAGCCGTGGCAGAAGGATGCAGCAAACTCGTAGATAGATGTTTTGGCGAAGAGGTTTTTCCGCCTGACAGTTATCAGCTTTATTTGCAAGGGCGAATTTGTGCAATTTCCGAATTAGATTCTCCTAGCATTACACCTTGTGTGATGGAGTTTATGAAACAGATTCAAGTTAGGGCAAAGTTAGTAGTGCCGATTATTCAGCACAGCCAACTTTGGGGATTGCTGATTGCCCACCAATGCGATGGCCCTCGTGATTGGAAAGAATGGGAAATCAATTTATTTCAGCAGTTGGTGAATCAATTGGCGCTCGCCATTCAGCAATCTCTACTTTACCAGCAACTGCAAGCAGAACTGAGCGATCGCAAACAAGCAGAAGCAAATTTGAAAAACTCCCTCAGAGAAAAAGAAATTTTGCTCAAAGAAATTCACCACCGCGTCAAAAACAACCTCTGCGTAGTTGCCAGTCTGTTAGAATTGCAATCAAACACAGTTGCCGACCCGCAAGTAAGCAAAATGTTTGAAGAAAGTCAGAATCGCCTTTATTCTATGGCTCTGATTCACGAAAAACTGTACCGTTCGACTAACCTAGCGCAAATTAATTTTGGTGAATATCTTGAAGATTTGGTAAGTAATTTGTTTCACTCTTACAACATTAGCAACAACCAAATTCAGTTGCAGGTATTAGCTGAACCAATTTCCCTAAATCTTGAAACCGCTACTCCCTGCGGTTTAATTGCCAATGAGTTGGTTTCAAATACCCTGAAACACGCTTTTCCTGATGGCACAACTGGTACAGTTAGTGTAGAATGTTATCAAACGGGTGATCAAGAAATCAACCTCTTAGTTAAGGACAACGGCATTGGCTTTCCTCAAAACTTAGATTTTCGGAAAACTCAGTCGATGGGGTTTCAAGTTGTCTGCACTTTAACCGAGCAGTTGGAAGGAACCATCGAAATATCCAGAGAATTTGGTACATCATTTCACTTAAAATTTAACGAGTTAAACTACTTTCAAAGATTGTAATAATATGAGTTTTGCCGAAAAAACAATTACTATTTTGATTGTCGAAGACGAACTGTTAATTGCTAAGAATTTATCCCCAAAATTAGAAAAATTGGGATATCAAATCGCCGATATAGTTTCTTCAGGAGCGGATGCCATCCAGCGCGCCCGCGAACTAAGACCTGATTTAATTTTAATGGATATAGTTATCAAAGGCGACATTGACGGCATAGAAACAGCAGCAATAATTAATCAAGAACTAGATATACCAATTATCTATACAACTGCCTATGCTGACGACGAAACTTTGCAGCGAGCCGAAAATACTGGTTCTTACGGCTACCTCCTCAAACCTTTTAAAGAAAGAGAAATGCACGCTACTATCAAGATAGCACTCAGCAAACATCAAGAAGCAGTCAGTCTGAAAAAAATAATGGCATTAGCCGCCGAAAAAAGCGAAAATAGATCGCGCTTTATTTCAATGGCTTACCACGATTTAAACACTCCTTTAACTACCATACAGTTATCGGCTGAAATGCTAGAAGATAGCCACTTGGAGAGAACCCCCGGAACTAGCAATAAAAATGTCGATCGGATTAAAAAAGCCGTCAGTAATATGAGTGGGTTGCTGGAAGATATTTTAATGCTTAGCAAAGCAGAATCAGGCAAAATTTCCTTAAATTTAAATCCGATCAATGCGACGGATTTATGCAATTCTATTTTAGAAGAACTGCAACCTATCGTCACCGACAAACACCTAGTATATTTCCGCAGTCACACAAACCCGCTGCACGCCAATCTCGATGCTAAACTACTGCACCACCTTCTGACTAATCTGCTTTCAAACGCCATTAAATATTCTCCCAACGGTGGCAAGATCAGTTTAGACTTAAGCTGCGAAAACGAACAAATAATTTTGTGCGTTCGAGATGAGGGAATTGGAATGACACCCGAATATCAAGGAAAACTATTTCAGCAGTTTGAACGGGGTGCTAATGTAGGCAAGATTAAAGGATCGGGTTTGGGACTTTGCATTGTCAAACACATAGTTGACCTGCACGGCGGTACAATAAGTGTGGAAAGTGCGATCGACAAAGGTACTACATTTATTGTCGCGCTGCCTTTTTTAGTCAGTAGTCATTAGTCATCTATCCTTCTTCCTTCTTCCTTCTTCCTTCTGCGATAAATCTATTGGGAGACAAAAGCGCGATCGCCCTATCTTCTTCTCCCCCCGCCGCATTCGCAAATCGCTCAGCCAAAGCAGGTACAATCACCAAAGGATTGCTGAGACCGGAAAAAACGTGCAATCCAGAGCGATCAGCAATCGGCCCCACTACAGGCAAATTATCAGCGCTAAATGCCACACTACACTCGTGCCAAGTTGCCGGTAAACCTGCCAAATCGGGCAAAACCTTGCTGATTCCTGCACGAATTGCCGTTTCGCTGGTTTCGCGATCGACTTTAGCATTCAAATCGCTCAAAGTGCGCGACAATTGCCCGATCCGCAAACTCCCATCCTTAAACCCAATTGCACCCGCATCTAAAATCGGCGGCTGTAACTCTTTACCCGGTTCATCCCAAAGAAAATCCACCTCAATTCTACTCGATTCAGCTTCCAATTCAAAACGTTTTAATACCGCAGGCATCACCAAAGTCCTGAGTTTCAAATCCACAGGTGCAGTTTCCAAAATCTCCGTGCGAGTAAAATAAACTCCCACAGAAACACCAGCCACCTTCAGCAAACTCCGACTCCAACCTCCAGCACAAACCACAGCATTTTCACCGCGATAAATTCCCTGCGCCGTCTTGACTCCCGAAATCCGGTTTCCCTCTTCTATAAACCCAATTACTTCAGCAAATTCTATAGTTCCTCCCAACCGGAGAAACCCTTGACAATAAGCTTTATTTGTGGCAGTCGGCGAAATGTGACCGTGGCGCACAGTCAGAGCTCCGGTGATCGCACTTTTATTCAGCAAAGGTTCCAACTCGCCAGCTTCTGCAACACTCAAAAGCTGCGGAACAATCGCAAAATGCGCGTAATTAGCCGCCACTTTTTCGGCATCATTGCCCGCATCAATTGTCAGCAACAAATCCAACTCGCGAAACTCAGTATCAGCATCTAATTCCGCCGATAAATTGCGGTGGCGTTCGATACCTTCTTGACACAATTGGCGAGTTAAATCAGTCGTCCCCGACCAATAAGCCAAGCCACCATAACTAAAACGAGTAGCATTTTGCATGGCAGCATCTCGTTCCAAAAGCAGCACAGCAAAACCTTTTTTTGCCAGTTCGTAACTCAGTGATGCACCAGTAATGCCACCGCCGACAACAATCCAATCGTAACTTTTCATGGGCAACTCAAAGGGAAGGAAAATATCATGCTTAGATTTTAGCTTAGGTTTTTTTCCGAACCAGCCGAAAAACCTCTACCTACAGGAAGAGGCTGCCTGCGATCGGCATAACTGAAACTTCCACCCGTCGGGAGATGTTTGCGTAGAGATATTTTTCGTTCAATAGTAGGAATTAGAGTCAGCAAAAAATTAGAAATACCAGAGAGGTTTTTATGAGTATCGACAAACCAGGCAAAGATATGGAACGCACTGTCAATCCGGGCGATCGCATTTCCGACGAACCGCAAAGCATCGAAGAAAAAGCCCAGCAACTGGCGGTAGACCACGTGCCAGACATCACGGGCGATGTTGTTACAGTTCCAACTTATGTGATCGTAGAAGAACCCGATGGGGAAAAGAAAGCTTTGCACCACGTCAAAGACGCCGACGAAATTTCTGACGTAATTCGGCAGGCCCGCGTTGACGAAAATGGCGAGCGGATTTGGGATTAAGTTCAATCCAATAAAAACGGCTTTGTTGTACAAAATTAATCGCTAGAAATCATGGAAACAAATCAAAGAAATAGTACCCCCTATCCGAATATTCCGCCGATTCTAGAAAGTGACGACAGAGAGTATCGCGACGCCGGCATTACGAGTACGCTTTCAGTTGCAGGCCATCCCATCCACCCCATCATCGTCATCTTTCCGGTCGCCTTTTTAGTAGGAGCCGCGGGCACGGACATCGGTTATTGGCTCACAAGCGATCCGTTTTGGGCGAGAGCTTCGGTTTGGCTGATGGGTGTCGGTTTTGCAGCGGGGATTTTGGCAGCAATCACGGGCTTTTTAGATTTTTTCAAAGTTAAAAGAGTGCGCGAGCGCAGTGCTGGCTGGTTGCACATGGGCGGTAATGTGGCGGTTATGGTACTTACCCTGATTAACCTGGTGTTGCGACAAGGTAATCCGGCTGAGCCGATCGTATATACAGGTTTAGCAATATCGATCGTCGTGGCAACCTTGCTGGGCATTACAGGCTGGTTCGGCGGCGAACTAAGTTTTCGCCACAAAATCGGCGTCATTGGCCCTACAAGTCATAATTCCTAGGTTCCTGAGCATTTGTAGTAGGGACTTTCGTCCCTATTCATTTGACACTTTAGGACTAAAGTCTTGACTACAAACTTAAAGATTTTCCCAGCCAATTGAGATAAGCATCACTGCCAGCGATAATAGGAATAGCAATAATTTCGGGAACTTCATAGGAATGGAGTTCCTGAACTTTTGTTTTTAAAGCCTCAAATCTAGCCATATCAGTTTTAATCACCAACTGCCACTCTGACCCGGCATGAATCTCGCCTTGCCAAGTATAAATAGAGCGAATTGGCGACAAACTCACACAAGCAGCCAGCTTGTGTTCAACTAAATTTTTAGCGAGATTCTCCGCCTCCGCCTCCGATGCAGCAGTTACCAGCACCACCCCAAAATTAACAGTCATAGCGATTTTAGATTTGAGATTAAAGAATTGATTTCAACAGAAAACCTTGAGCGTAATTCTTTGTAGCTACAGAGCAATGCCCTTTCCGGCGAGGATATCTACCACTTTTAATAATTCTAGTTACCGGATTTAATCGATCGTGTCGCATCTAAATTTTACAGTCAAGTTGGAGGAAATTATTGGGGGGAGTAGGGGTTGGGCGGGATGCCCGCTCAAAAATCCACTTCAGATACGCAATTACCAATTCCCCACTTCCAACTTCCCCCTTTCCCATTAACCATTTTTAATTTCCGTAACTTCCCAAGAATTGACTTTGCCAGCCCCAGCTAAAGCAAAATAGCGCCTAGTAGATTCCGGCAAAATAGCTCCCGCCAACAAAGCATTATCTAAATTAGCTCCTATTAACGTCGCCTCGCTCAAATCTGCAGCCATCAAATCAGCTTGACACAACTTTGCCCAATTCAGATTTGCCCCTCTCAAACAACTTCCCCTCAACTTAGCGCCGGTTAAGTTTGCACCCGCCAACTTCACCCCACGCAACTGAGCCGCGCTGAAATTCGCCCCCACCAAATTCGAGCCTTCCAAATTAGCTCCCATGAGTTTAGCTTCGCTCACGTTAATGCCGCTTAAATCTACACCGCAGAGATTCACCCCTGTCAACTGCGCTCGCCGCAGACTGACTCCGGTTAATTGAACTCCAAAAAGTTTTGCACTATTGAGCCTTGCACCGTAAAGGTTGGCCCAGTTAAAATTAGCTGCCGTCAGATTCGCGCCCAGCAAGTTAACTAATTGCAAGTCGGCGCTGCACAAATTGGCATTCCACAACACAGCGCCCCGCAGGTTTGCGCTAGTTAAAGTTGCGCCGCTTAACCTTACTCTGGGCAATTTTGCTTTTACCAAAAAAGCTCCACTCAAATTAGCTTTTGTCAAATCTGCACCCGAAAGTTGGGTTTCGCCCATTTTGGCAAAAGTCAGATTTGTTCTTTGCATCTGTGCATCGTTGAGTGTTGCTTTGGTGAGAAACGCCCTGCTGAGGTTCGCCCCGGAAAGATTAGCTCGCGAAAGGTTGACTCCGATTAAGATTGCTCCGCTGAGGTTTTTCCCGCTGAGATCGGCTCCAGTAAAGTCTCTTTGTCCTTTTTCGTAATTGTTGAGCAGTTCACTAACTTCCATAGGGCATCATACCTTCTATGATTGGGGGTTTCGATCCAGAAATCTTTACTGTTAAGGTTGTTTCAGAAAGGAAACTGTTTCAGAAAGGAAACTGTTTTAGCGTTTGCCTCAAACGGTATAAATTTCATTAACATCACTTTCTGTTTAAAGGCAATCTCTTAATAAAGATTTTATATCTTCCACGGGGTAGCGATCGCGCTTTCGGTATTTTTGAATTAAAAGTTAATGTTTTGTGACATAGATAGTCCTTGCTTAAGGATCGACCGTAATTCGCAACTTCAGGCGCAGCGTGCCCTTGAACCCTGCAGGAGGTTGCCAGGAACTCAGGGCTCTCTTGAGAGTCTCTACGGCGTCTGTTGCTTGCAGCGTTGAGGTTTTAGTGTCGATCGCCACTAGGGCAACACGGCCGTCTTGTACCGATAACTCCCACACCATTTCACCGCTAACCCCCGCCGGGAGATTAACCGATTGCAGGTATTGAGTCAAAGCGGCGATCGCCCCGGCATCCAACCCTTCGGCGCTAACTACTTGAAGGCGAGAAGTCAAAGGCTTCGGGGCTGGCAACTCACCGTAAGTTCGCTGCCGCGGCATAGCAGGAGTTGGACTCACGGGTGCCGAGTGGCGATTCGAGGTAATGCTGGGAGAGCCGCCTCTAGTTGGCTCAGCCGCCTCGGACTCGAAAATACCCTCATAGCTGACACCCTGCGGTAATTCCACAGGCACTTGCACGCGGCGACGAGTTCCATCTGGTTCGACTCGCACTTCTTCGCTCACAGCCACAAAAGCCGTGTATTCCGACAGCAAGCGATAAGTCAGAGCAGTATTAGTCACAGCTTCCACCAGAGATTTAGTCTCTCCAGCAAACATTTGATTCATTAAATCTTTAATGCGCGATCGCCCCCAAAGTTGAGCTACCGCCGGATTGCCAAAATCCGTAGCGCCTGCTGCGACTGAAGTTGACTCCCGCTGCCGCCCGCCGGATTTAGCAAAATTAACAGGTAAAACTTGCTCGTAAGCTTTGCCACCTGCAAGAGTGCCGCGGATGCGAAGTTGGCCGGGGGCTCGATCGGTCTTTTTGCCAAACAAAACCAGCGGCCCACTAGCAAACAAGTCTGGGGGTGCGATCGGATAAATCTGCGGTTTTTCCCCCATTCCTTCCCAACTAATTTGAATATTAGTCAATACCGGACTATTAATTTCACGAAAAAACTTTTCTGCCGCTTCTGCCGACGGTTCATCATGACGAATTACCTGAGAAGTGCCTCTTCCCACTTCCGCCAAACGGTTAATCAAAAACCGATTCACTGAACCGCCGACACCAAAACTATAAAGTCGATTTCCCGGTTTCAGACTCCGCTGAACCAGAGCCAGCACTTCATTTTCATTACCAATGTAACCGTCAGTAATTAGTACAATACTCCGCAGCCTTCCCGTTGCCGCCGCCGGAAAATTCATAACTGTTTGAATGCCGTTAAGCAGTTCAGTACCGCCGTTTGCCTGCAATTTTTCGATATAATTAATTGCTTTTTGTCGATTTTCTGGAGTATTTGCTAAAGGAGTTGTTGAAAGCGCTTGCGCAGTGTTGGCAAAATCAATAATAGTAAAAGTATCGTTAGGATTCAGCCCTTGAATGAAGCGGCGCATCAACTCCTTAGATTTTGCCAGCGGTTCGCCCTGCTGAGAACCGGAAGTATCCATCAGAAACACGACATCTTTAGGTACAATTTCATTAGTTTTGTAGTTTAATGCCGGAATCAAATAAGTAGCAAAATGACCGCCCCGCTTGTCTGATTGAGTCAAAATAGTTGCCCGAGTATTTTCGCCCGCGACTCCATAGCGCAGAATTAAATCTTTATTGGGAATTGTGTCAGAATTGGCTAATTGGACTTGTACAATATTGCCGCTGCGGTCAGTTGTAATTTGATGGGAAGTAGAGCGGACATCGCCGATCGCAACTCCAGCATCTATTTCAACCGAAACAGCGATATTGTGACCCGATCGCCTTCCGGGAGGCAAGACAGGCGGGTTAATGCGATCGGCACCAGAACTATAGCCCCCCCTTGCTAAGGGGGGGTTGGGGGGGATCGTATTTCCCGAAATATAGCGCGGCCCTACCACCATTGGAAACACAAATTCGTAATCGCCGCCAGCAAACTTGAGACTTTCGGTGTAGCGAATCGTAACTTCAATTTTTTCTCCCGGTTTGATATTAGCGAGAGACTGAGTAAAAATATTGTCGCGTTCTTGTTCCAACAAACCAGCAGTCCGGCCTTGCTTTCTGGCTTGTTCGTAAATTTCCAAAGCTTCCTCGCGCAGTTTTATATCAGCTTTAATAATTCGTGAGCCTATTTTAATTTCCATATCGTCCACTGCCGCTTCGTCGGGCAAAGGAAATATATAAACAGCTTCTATAGATTCGGGAAAAGGATTTTCAAACTTCTGAACAACTTCGACGCGGGAGATATTGCCAGCAATTTTGGCTTTAACTTCAGTCTGCTTGAGAGGAAAGACTTGTTCTTGAGTCGTATTGGGAGTTTTGACGAACAAACCGCCTACTCGACAGCTAGTTTCGGGCGATCGCGCCCCATTGCAATTAACATCGTTACTAGCGAGGATTTTCGGCGACACAGACGAATAATTTTCCCCAGGAGCTTTTGCCCGCGCCCCATTTGGAGCGAGCCACGCGCCACACTCGATCGCAGCGAGCAATGCCATACCAGTAGAAAGCAACCGTTGAGGGGATAGAACGCAGACAAACTTCATAGCTGTTTTTTTTAGCAGACTTGAGGTGCTTTGTTTACCATGACTTTACACTTCGCGAAACGTTCCTGAGTTAGCTTTCTGGGAAAAATCACCAAGGGCCTAGGGCTGATTTTAGATTTTAGATTGACTAGCCTAGGGGCGGACTGGGCGCTGGAACTTTTGTCGAAGCCATGATTGCTCAGGGCGACTGCTGTCGGCCGCGCGATCCGTATTTGGGTGATGTCGGTTGGGGCGATCGTCCGCGACTCCAACCTAGAAAATTGTATGATAGTTAAATAATTAAATCACTCTAATCTCAACCTCTCCACCTCTAATAAATTGAAAAAGCCATGAATTTTATTAACCCTAAAACCGACTTGGGTTTTAAAAAAATCTTCGGTTCTGCTGAGAGTAAGGACATTTTGATTAGTTTCTTGAATGCCATGCTCTACGAAGCACAGCCAGTCATCGAAGATTTAGAAATTATCGATCCCTATTTAGCTCCCAAAATCAAAGGAGTAAAAGATACTTACTTGGATGTCTAAGCTAAGATTGATGGCAACAAAACGGTAATTATTGAAATGCAAGTATTGAATGTAGAGTCATTCGAGAAGCAGATTTTATACAATGCCACTAAAGCTTATTGAATGCAGCTAACCACAGGAAGCGGTTACAGCTTGTTAAACCCTGTGATTGCTCTGACCATTACAGATTTTCAAATGTTTGAGGACCTAGAAACAGTGATTTAGCACTTTGTTTTTAAAGAAAAAAGTTTTTCAACCGAATATCTAGCTGATGAATTTGAACTTGTATTTGTTTAACTGCCGAAATTTGACAAAACATTACAGGAATTAGAAACGCTGACAGATAAGTGGATATATTTCATGAAAACTGCTCAAATTTTACGGTCGGTTCCCGAAGAGTTGGGAAATGTGCCGGAACTCCGGCAGGCTTTTGCAATTGCTAATGAAGCGAATCTCGATCCTGATGAATTGGAAGATTTAGAAAGACGAGAAATTTTTATTCAAGACCAGCGGGGTGCAATTACCAAAGCTACCAGAATTGGGAAAGAACAAGGCATCGAACAAGGCATCAAACAAGGAAATTTGGAGTTAGTTGTGCGGCTGTTGGAGCGTCGGCCCGTTGTCGTCGCAGATTCAAACTCGCATCAGTCAGTTATCCGCTGAACAATTAGAGAATTTAGGAGAGGCCGTTTTAGAGTTGGCCAGTGTGTCAGATGTGACAGAGCGGTTGCAGAGATATGTTTGAGGAAAGGAAAATAAGCCTTGGTGAAGGTGGTTTTCTCAGAAGATCGATCGCCCTTGACTGGTGTCAGCCCAAAGCGCACTGATGAACAATCAACCGTTTTGGAATTGGCCCACCAGCTCAAAACCCCTGCAAACCGCCCGATCGAGGTTGTGGGCCACTCGTCATATCCCCAGCCGTATTTGATAAATGGTCAAACACTGCTGGACAATTTTTGATTTTAGCTCTTAGAGTTGAGTGTTACCTTAACTAGAAACAGAAACATCTAAAGTCGAAAATCCTATGAGCAAATTTGTGTTTGTGACTGGTGGCGTGGTTTCCAGCATCGGCAAGGGAATTGTCGGTGCTTCCTTGGGCCGCCTATTAAAATCGCGGGACTATTCAGTCTCGATTTTGAAGCTAGACCCGTATATTAACGTTGACCCCGGCACTCTGAGCCCGTTTCAGCACGGAGAAGTCTTCGTCACGCAAGACGGTGCGGAAACTGACCTGGATTTGGGACACTACGAGCGTTTTACCGATACTTCCATGTCTCGCCTCAACAGCGTCACCACGGGTTCTATTTATCAAGCGGTGATCAACAAAGAACGCCGCGGCGAGTATCAGGGGAGCACGGTGCAGGTGATTCCGCACATCACTAACGAGATTAAAGAGCGAATTCATCGGGTAGCAAAAAATACTAATCCCGATGTCGTGATTACGGAAATCGGCGGAACGGTGGGAGATATTGAATCTTTGCCGTTTTTGGAGGCAATTCGGCAGTTTCGCAAGGATGTCGGCCGGCAAAATGTTGTGTATATGCACGTCACGCTGATACCTTGGATTCCTTCGGCTGGGGAGATGAAAACTAAACCGACTCAGCATTCGGTGAAGGAATTGCGGTCGATCGGCATTCAACCAGATATTTTAGTCTGTCGGTGCGATCGCCCGCTGTCTTTGGGCATGAAACAGAAATTGTCGGAATTCTGCAACGTACCCGAAGAATGCGTCATCACCGCTCAAGATGCCAAAAGTATCTACGAAGTGCCGCTGATGATGGAACAGGAAGGTTTGGCGGAACAAACCATCAATTTGCTGCAACTCGAACATCGCCAGCCAGATTTGCATCAGTGGCAAACTTTAGTCAACAGGCTTTACAGTCCCAATCACAAAATTGATATTGCTTTAGTTGGCAAATACGTGCGGTTAAACGATGCTTATCTTTCGGTGGTCGAAGCTTTGCGACACGCGGCAATTGCGATCGGCGGCGACCTGAATTTGCGCTGGATTAACTCAGAAGATTTAGAATCGGGAAACATCGATAATTATCTCAAAGGTATCAACGGCATTCTTGTACCGGGAGGTTTTGGGGTTCGGGGAGTTGACGGCAAAATAGCGGCGATCGAATATGCCAAACACCACAAAATTCCATTTTTGGGATTATGTTTGGGGATGCAGTGTGCTGTGATTGAATGGGCGCGCAACAACGCCCAACTAAAGGATGCCAACAGCGCTGAATTTAACCCGGATACATCAAATCCGGTAATTAATTTATTGCCAGAACAGCAAGATGTAGTCGATTTGGGCGGTACAATGCGCCTGGGTTTGTATCCGTGCCGTGTCAACCCAGACACCCTCGCTTTCAAACTTTATCAGAAAGAAGTGATTTACGAGCGGCACCGCCATCGGTACGAATTCAACAACGCCTACCGCAATCTTTTCTTAGAATCAGGTTATGCAGTCTCCGGTACATCTCCAGACGGCCGATTGGTAGAAATGATCGAATTGCCGAACCATCCCTTTTTCATAGCCAGTCAATTTCACCCCGAATTCCAATCTCGACCTAGCGCCCCCCACCCATTGTTTCAAGGGTTTATCCAGGCTGCTAGCATCCAGGGAAAGCAGGATGTTTTAGAAGATGAGGGTCGCGGCTTGGTTGCCGAGAAAGTTGCAGCAAACTGATCTCGTATCATGTGCGATCGATTAGTTCTGATATATTAGAGGTCTGTAGGGGCGGTTCAGAGTAGACAATATTCAAATCGCCCAGACAATCGACATTACAAAACTCACCCAACAGACCAATAGGATTTGATAGGGGTCGCACTTATCGGACTAGATATCGGGCAGCATTCTCAACGAGTGAAAAACCTCCCCCTCCAGCCCCTATGCTATGGCTGGGGGGCTAGTACCACAAGGGAGAAGGCAGAAGGCAGAAGGCAAAAGGTAAAAATGCTGATATTTTTACTTAAGTTTTTACGGATTTCAAGGGTGATACCAGTTTCCAAAAAGAATGCAACTTTAGGCAACTTGCCAACCCAGATAGTCATCAGTCATGCCCAATCTAAAATCTACAATCTAAAATTTACAATGGTAGGAGTTGTCAAACTATCCTAAAATACCAGGAAACACAGGTTTGAGGAGGCTTTGTGGCTTATTGGAGCAAAATTACTTATGAGAAAAGTACATACATAATTGACCTTGACACTATTAGTGCTTTTTCTAGCGAACTGGATAACAAGCGTCTCACCTTTTGGCTGCCTAATAGCAGTCAGCCGATTATCCTCAATCCCCAAGGCAATTATGAGGCTTACAAGCAAGTTCTCGATTACCTCAAAAAAACCATCGATCGCAATTCTAGAGGTTCGTGGATTAAAATTCATTATGACCGCAAAGAATTTGCGATCGATATGAGTCGAATTAGCTCTTTTGCTTGCGAGCAGAACGGTCGGCTAAGCTTTTGTCTGCCTGACAGCGCAACTAATATTATTATCCTCCGCCAAAGCAACCCGGACGCTTATCAAGAAGTTCAGGAATACATTAAAAAGACGACTGGGCAATCTCTGCCATGAAGAAGTCATTAGTCATTGAAGGATGAAGGGAGACTATGTTTAGTAACTCCTCACATTCATTTAAAAATTTTTTTAGGTAAAGTGCTTAGGTTGCACCGTAAGTTTAGATATGAAAAAAGCGCAGTAAAATGCGCTGCATTTTTAAATTTTAACTATTGAGCAAGCTGCCAAGCTAATTTTGCCGCCCCTACCATGCCTGCTTGATTGCCCAATTCAGCAACCAATAACTGCAAATCTTCGCGAGAACTCGGCAGAACCCGCCGCTCAATTTCTTCTCGAACCTGCGGCAAGAAAAATTCCGCACCTGCACTAATTCCACCGCCGATAATAATAGCTTCCGGCGTCAAAATATAAATGAGACTTGCCAAACCGATACCCAGATAGCGCCCGTAATTTTGCCAAAATTCTAAAGCTTTGGCATCTCCCGACTTAGCTAAATTTGCTAATTCTACAGGTTCCAAACCCGTTTTCCGGCGAATTGCTTGCACGGAAACATATTGTTCTAAAGAACCGCGATTGCCGCTGTTGCACTCCGGGCCGTCAGGATTTATAGTAATCAATCCTAGTTCTCCGGCCGCGCCTTGATGACCTACAAATAGTTTGCCGTCTAGGATAACTGCACCGCCGACGCCTGTACCTAAAGTTAGTAAAATTAGATTTTTAAATTGCCTTCCTGCGCCCAACCAAGCTTCTCCCAATCCGGCACAGTTGGCATCATTTGCTAATATGGTCGGCAGTCCGGTTTTAGCTTCCAACCAGTCAGCTAGGGGGACGTTATGCCAGTTTTTGAGGTTAATTGCTACTCTCGCTATGCGGCCGGCGGCGTCTGCGGGGCCAGGAGTGCCGATGCCGATCGCACTTACAGCATTTTCGACCGGATTCAATTGTAAAATAGCATCGGTCATTGTAGCTAAAACGGCTTCTGGCGTTGCGGGTTGAGGGGTTGGAACAGTTAAGGATTGGTGACAAATGCCGTCTTCGCTAAATCTGCCGAGTTTAATTGCGGTTCCGCCTAAGTCAATGCCGATTACTTGTGTCATTCTATTTTGGTTGTGGATGCAAGAATTTGGGATTAATCATAATAGTATAAACATATTTTATAGTGCGGATTTTGCACCTTCCCAAGTAACTTTGTCGTGATAATTTACATTTTCCAACTCTTATTTTACTGTATAATAATTAGCGACAAAAACTGGGCTTAATTTTTAATATTATCATACCGATCGCAATACCTAACAAAAATTCTGGATACAAGGGAGTTCGCCTATTTAATTTCGCCTAACTTACGTTGCGCTACCTCTCGGTTGTGCAAAGCATCGTGATAGTCTGGTTCGAGAGCAATTGCCTGAGTATAAGATGCGATCGCCTCTTCAAATCTTCCTAAATTATACTGCTCATTCCCTCGCTCGCACCAGGCTTTCGCCTCTACATTAACTTCCGATTCTGCCTCCGCACCCTCAGCGCCTCTGCGGTTCACTTCCCTAGAAAAACCCAAACCATCCCCAACAAAAACTGCCTCAATCACCCTCCCCTTTGTATCCTCCTCCTCAACCTCCGGCAGCGGAAACCGTGTCAATATCTCCCGCCCAATTTGCCTGGCAACCTCTGACAATTCCCCGCTGGCAATTCTACCTAACAATACCAGCCGCTGCGCCAATTCCTGAAGCGATGCCACGGCATCAGCAGCAGCAGTTTCATCATGTTCGCCCTCTAACAATCTTTGCCCAAACCGTCGCAACCAAGTCGCCAATTCACCATCTTTAAGGCGTTTTGCGATTAAGAATCCCGCTACATCCCCTCGACTCCAGCCGGCATTCACTCCTTCCAATATTTCCATGAATTTCGACTCGTATTCCGCGTCAGTTAAGGCTGGGCGGATGGCGGTATTTCCCGGCGGGGTGGATGGGGTTGGGGCTCCGAATATTCGCTGAAATAGTCGTTTGAAGAATTGCAGAATTTTGTTGAGCATTTGTAAGATTGAGAGGGTGGGGTATTTTCTATTTTATAGCAATTATCAAAAATAGATTATATATTGATTGTCGGCGATATTTGTAGGGACACGGCGCATTGCCGTGTCCGGGATTGCAACGCACAGTAAACAATCACATCAAGTAGAATTAATCTACTTTAAAAGCGGATAATACAGTTCTCCTGTTGAGTTGATATAACCGGCCCTATCGCCCGCTAAATTCCCCGTTCCCATAAATACGTCCACTCTCCCCGCGCCTTTGATTGCACCGCCGGTATCCTGATCCAAAACGTACCGATTTACCGCATTTTGTTCGAGTTGTCCCGCCGCATTCGGATAAGGGAGTTTTGTACTAATTAATGCTAGTGCGCCAGGGGGCATTAAAGCTTTATCGGTGGCGATCGACCTTTCGGCAGTTACTGGCACTCCAATGCTTCCTGTAGCTGGAACTCCGTTAGTATCCCGGAAGAATACAAAGCTTTCATTTTTCGGCAAATATTTGTTCATATCTGCGGGAAAGTTGGTGAAATATTCCCTTAGTTTCGGCAAATTTAACTCTTCTAAAGTAAACTTTCCGTCTTTAACTAATTCTCGCCCGACTCCTGTATAACTGTGACTGGTTTTGCCTGCAAAACCGACGGTCATCACGCTACCATCGGTTAGCTGCAATCTCGCAGAACCTTGGACGTGCACGAGAAATGCTTGGAATCGATCGCGCAACCAAACTAATTCTAATCCCCGCAGCAATCCTTTACTTGCCTGCAAAGCATCTTCGCCTTCTAATTGCAATCTGGTCGGGTGAGGTTTCGGCCAAGATGCCATGTTTGGCGGCATCCGGTACAGGGGATAACGGTATTCGGAATTAGGAGTGCGAGATGCTGCGTAAGTCGGCTCGAAATAACCTGTAAATGCGACTGTTCCTTTGCCGTCTTTGCCCGTGGATTTGTAAAAGACAAATTCGCGCTTGACCGATTCCTGGAGTTGTGCCGGAGTTGTGGAACTGACAACTAATTGGCGAAATCTATCGAGAGAACGCCGAACTCGATCGCGCGTAACTCCTGCGACTGGATAGCGGCTGTAAGCAGTGGCGGCGGCTGATGTATCGAGATAGCGGAGGCTGTTGTCGATCGACTTTAACAGCAATTGACGATCGCCCGGTTTGCCATTTTCGCCCCAGATTTGAGCGTCAAAGGCGAGATCATCCGCCTCGCCAGCTTGCAATTGATTTAAACTAATTGGTTGCAGCGACGGAACTGCAACGGCGGGCACCGAAACAGCGATCGCCAAAACGCAACAGGCAATGGCTAATAGCTGATAGCGAAAAATCTTGCTCAATTTCCAATCTTTCCTACTCAATTGATTATTTTCCTTATTCATCGTATCGTTCGACACTAGAAGTAAATATCGGTTCTACGCGAATTGCGAGAACGCTGGTAGGCCGAACTACCATGTATTCGCCTTGAATATTTTTAATCGGGACGTTAAGAAATTCTCTTGAATCTTGTTTCGGCACCAGTGTACTGCTGTACCACTTTTGAAAATCTTGCAGCGTTGCGAAACGCACTTCTTCGCGGTGGCCGCCTTCAAGCAGCAGGTGCACGGAATATTCGCTGGGTGTTCTAGGCATAGGAGATAGGGAGAGTTGTTGGACGACAATCTAAAATCTAAAATCTAAAATCTAAAATTGATGTGGTTGCCATCAAGCAGCAGGTGCACAAAATATTCGCACTTGAGTTCTAGGCATATCTGTATTTTAGTTTTTTGATTTTAAGCTTTTGGAACGATTCCATATTTTACCTCTTCCTCGGCGCATTCCCTCATCTAGTAGGTTGGGTGGAGGGAGAGGGGGAGAGTGGGAGAAGGGGAGAGTGCGAGAGTTGTTGGAGGAAAATCTCAATCTTAAATCCAAAATCTTAAATCGATTGACGGCGGCCCCCATCTGCGGCTACGCTGTGAAATTAAAGCTGCTTTCCTCAGAGAGGAAGCAGCCCGCGTCGCTCAAAAATCTAGTTGCACTGCCCAAAGCTGCTACCAACAGCAATGGACAGCTAACCGCCAAACTGATTACAGCAGTCTGGAGGCTAATGGAGAATTTTAACACTCTCTGTAGCCGCCCTGCTCTGTGTTAACGTGCGGGGCGGCTGGGTTTTTGGGTTTTCCTAGAAAACCAAAAACCAGGAAACCATATTATGTCACAGGAATTCGTACCTGACGATAACTTTTCCGCGCGTCCAAATGACGACTCAGCAGTATCGGAACAGGAAGTCGTGCGGATAACGGTTGTCGGTTCCCGCGCAGCCGTGTTAGAAACCATCCACACATTGTACCGACTGGGATTTGCCCAAGTTGGCGATTGGAGCCCGCCACAGCGAGGTGCAAAGCCGGGACAAGTGATAAGCGTACTCATTCGCCGATCGCGCAAAGCTTAACAATAGGCTGAAATACGCTAGGGACACTCCAAGAACCCATTGGTGTCAACAATCGCCTGAAACCATTGATAAATCTCGCTTTTAACCCAGTCTAGATCCCCCTAAATCCCCCTTAAGAAGGGGGACTTTGAGAAGAATCTTGTCCCCCCCTTCTTAAGGGGGGCTAGGGGGGATCTAGATTTAATACTCAAACAACAGTCTGTGATTGGGTTAGACGTTAAGTTGACACGAAGAAGGGTTCTTGGACTGTCTCTACAATGATTAATCCGGCGGAATACAGGGATTGTGTATTTTAGAACACGATTTGACCGCAACACTTAAAATAGTCTTGATTTACCGATCGACTGCACCCTTTTCTCATCAATATTTCTGGTTAGCGGGGGGTGTCTGTCAGCCGGAGTTGCGAGGTTCTGCTTCCAAAAGGCGGATAATGGTGCACAATTTCAAATTAACAACAAAACTTACACTATTTTGAGTAAGCTTTGGGGGGAACAGCTTAGAAAGCCTGTTTCTAAGAGTGATGCAAAATATCAAATTAATCCTCCACCTTGTCCAATTACTAATTACGAACCTATGCCCCGTCGTCAAGACTTAAAAAAAATTCTTCTCATTGGTTCCGGCCCAATTGTTATCGGTCAAGCGTGCGAATTTGACTATTCAGGGACACAAGCTTGCAAAGCTTTGCGAGAAGAAGGTTATGAAGTAGTGTTGGTAAATTCCAACCCTGCAACGATTATGACCGATCCGGAAACTGCCGATCGCATTTACATCGAACCTCTAACGCCAGCCATCCTCGAACAAATCATCGCTAAAGAAAGACCTCAAGCAATTTTGCCGACAATGGGCGGTCAAACTGCACTAAATTTAGCAGTTGCTGTCGCTAAAAATGGCGTTTTAGAAAAGTACAACGTCGAGTTGATTGGTGCTAAGTTGCCAGCAATTGAAATGGCAGAAGATCGGCTATTATTTAAGGAAGCGATGGCGCGAATTGGGGTCGCCGTTTGCCCTTCGGGAATTGCCAACACTCTCGACGAAGCCAAAGCAATTGGTCACCAAATTGGCAGTTATCCGTTAATTATTCGTCCTGCTTTTACAATGGGAGGCACGGGAGGCGGCATTTCTTACAATCAAGAAGAGTTTGAAGAAATGGCACAAGGCGGGATTGATGCCAGTCCAGTATCGCAAATTTTGATCGAACAATCTTTGATTGGTTGGAAAGAGTACGAACTCGAAGTAATGCGGGATTTGGCAGATAATGTAGTGATTATTTGTTCGATCGAGAATCTCGATCCGATGGGCGTCCACACCGGCGATTCTATCACCGTCGCCCCGGCGCAAACTCTCACAGACAAAGAATATCAGCGCCTGCGAGATGCTTCGGTGAAAATTATCCGCGAAATCGGAGTTGAAACCGGCGGTTCCAATATTCAATTTGCCGTCAATCCTGTCAACGGAGATTTCATCGTTATTGAAATGAACCCTCGGGTTTCCCGTTCCTCCGCGTTGGCCTCGAAAGCAACTGGTTTCCCCATTGCAAAAATGGCGGCAAAATTAGCGGTAGGTTACAGCCTAGACGAAATTTCCAACGATATTACCAAGAAAACTCCGGCGTCTTTTGAGCCGACAATTGACTACGTGGTGACGAAGATTCCCCGATTTGCCTTTGAAAAGTTCCCCGGTTCCGAACCGACTTTGACAACGCAAATGAAGTCTGTTGGGGAGGTAATGGCGATCGGGCGCAGCTTCAACGAATCCTTCCAAAAAGCCCTGCGGGGATTGGAAACAGGCCGCGCAGGTTTCGGGTGCGACAAACCGGAAAAGTTGCCGAGTTTGGAACAAATTCGCGCCGGATTGCGGACGCCAAATCCCGATCGCATTTTTACAGTTCGCCACGCGATGATGATGGGAATGTCGGTGGAAGATATCTTCGAGTTTACAGGAATTGATCCTTGGTTTTTGGATAAAATGCAGGAATTGCTGGAAACTGAGAAGTTCTTGAAACGAACGCGGTTGGACCAGTTGACAAAAGAGACAATGTTTGAAGTAAAGCAATTGGGTTTTAGCGATCGCCAAATTGCTTACGCCACCAAAACATCGGAAGATCAAGTTCGCGCTTACCGCAAACAGTTAGGCGTAATTCCGATTTACAAAACAGTCGATACCTGTGCCGCTGAATTTGAAGCGTTTACACCGTATTATTATTCCACCTACGAAGCTGGAGCGGCAATTTGGGAATTGGGCGATGAAGAAAAGAAAGTTTCGCCTGTAGGCCACAGTCTCGCGCCGGAGTCGGAAGTTTTGCCTTCTACCAAACGAAAAGTGATGATTTTAGGTGGCGGGCCGAACCGCATCGGACAGGGAATTGAGTTTGATTACTGCTGCTGTCACGCTTCCTATTCCCTAGGAGAAGACGGCTTTGAGACAATTATGGTCAACTCGAACCCGGAGACGGTTTCGACGGATTATGATACGAGCGATCGCCTGTATTTTGAACCGTTAACCAAAGAAGATGTTCTCAACATCATCGAAGCAGAAAATCCAGAGGGAGTAATTATTCAGTTTGGCGGTCAAACGCCGCTGAAATTAGCGGTTCCTTTACAAAAATCTCTGGAAAATCACCCCGATGTACAAACACAAATCTGGGGAACTTCGCCGGATTCCATTGATACTGCTGAAGACAGAGAGCGATTTGAAAAGATTCTGCGGGAATTGGATATTCAGCAAGCTGCTAACGGTTTAGCCCGCAGTTTTGAGGATGCTTTAATAGTAGCTCAACGGATCGGTTATCCGGTAGTGGTGCGGCCGAGTTACGTATTAGGCGGGCGAGCAATGGAAATTGTTTATTCCGATACGGAATTGGAACGTTACATGACCTATGCCGTGCTAGTAGAACCCGATCATCCGATTTTAATTGATAAGTTCTTGGAGAATGCGATCGAGGTGGATGTCGATGCGATCGCCGATGTTACTGGCAATGTGACGATCGGCGGTATTATGGAGCACATCGAGGAAGCGGGAATCCACTCCGGCGACTCTGCTTGTTCTATCCCTTACCAAACGCTTTCGGACGCAGCTTTGACAACAATCCGCCGCTGGACTGTAGAATTAGCAAAATCCCTGAAAGTAATCGGGTTGATGAATATTCAATTTGCTGTTCAAGGGGAACAAGTTTTCATCTTGGAAGCTAATCCGCGAGCTTCTCGAACAGTGCCTTTTGTGTCCAAAGCGATCGGAGTTCCCTTAGCAAAAATGGCCTCGCGAGTCATGTCTGGCAAAACTCTAGAAGCTTTGGGTTTTACTGAAGAGATTATACCCACCCATGTTTCGGTAAAAGAAGCTGTATTGCCCTTTGCTAAGTTCCCCGGAACTGATACCTTGTTAGGGCCAGAAATGCGATCGACCGGCGAAGTCATGGGAATTGACACCGATTTTGGCAAAGCCTTTGCCAAAGCTCAATTAGGTGCCGGACAAATGATGCCGCTGTTTGGAACCGTGCTGGTTTCGATGCGCGAGCGCGACAAACTAGCAGTTGTACCCGTTGTCAAGGAATTCTTAGAATTGGGTTTCAAAGTAGTCGCAACTCACGGAACACGCAAAGTTTTGCAAGAGCAAGGTTTAGAGGTAGATTTGGAATTGAAACTGCACGAAGGGCGGCCGAATTTGTTGGATTCGATCAAGAATGAGAAAATTCAACTAATTATCACCACACCTTCGGGCGAAGAATCCCGGGCCGACGGAATCTTTATCCGCCGCACAGCTTTGACTTACAAAATCCCGATTATTACCACAATAGCCGGTGCCAAAGCGACAGCAGCGGGAATTCGATCGCTCAAATCCCACCCGATGGAAGTAAAAGCAATTCAAGACTATTACCCGCAAACCTAGACTGCGAAACACTCAAAGGTAGGGTGTGCACCGCGCACCTTACCCACAACATAGGGTGCACACCACCAAAACCTAAACATAGGGTGTGCACCACCAAAACCTAATCTGCATCGGAATCCAAAACTCCGCTAGACAGCATCAGCCTCGGCCAAACTAACAAGAAAAAACCCATCCAAGCTAATAAAGGAATTGCGACTAAAACAGTTATCCAAACAGTTTTTAATAAAAACCAACTACCGCTAATTAGGCTAGTACCAGTTAAAAGAATCGACCAAGGCTGACACCACCAAGGTTTGTAACTCCAAGGACTAATAGCTTTTTGATCGGAAAGTTTTTTATCAGAAATAGATTTCATATTTTCAGTAATTTTTTATGAATGATAGTCTGGCTAGGTGGATTAACGGAAGTTAAACATTCATCACCTCTTCTGCTTTCAGCGTTAATTTGGGAAAAGTCCGCGACACAATTCGTTCGCTGCCTTTAAACGCGCTTCTTTGATAGTTGCCCTCTGCATCCAAAAGGTGGACAAATACAGTTGGAACTTTGGGGTTTCCCAGGAATTCCCTGCTACCAATTGCTAAATAATCGACAATCCAATACTCAGGAATTCCGAGACGCCGATATTCGTCCAATCTGTCTATATAATCGTCCTCCCAATTTGTTGATGTTACTTCCACTGCCAGTTGAATTGGTTCCCGCAATGCAGCATAAGCAGAACGGTTCGAGCGCCACAAATCGCGATCGATTACGCTGACATCCGGTCTCCGCCCTTGTTCGATTCCGGCTTTAGTTACAGTTCTGATAACGGCGGTATTGTTGACTACATAATTTAAACTTAGCCGTTTAACTTGATCTTTAAATGAGTCAGACGTAAAATCAGCAACATCATCATGATTTCTTGTCGCATTCATCTCTACAATTTTTCCATTTACCAGTTCATAGCGTCCCTCTTCTGGACATTCTACAAGGAATTGGTCAAAGGTTAATTTCTGTGTGACTGTTGCAATCATAAAATTTATCCTTATTTTGCACTAATACTATTAGCCTATATTACCACAGGCAGGAAAAAATTTGTTTTTTTGACGGCAGACATCCAATTCTCAAATCTAAAATATACAATCAAAAATCAAAAATCGATTCACATAAATGGTAAAATGCGATCGCCCTAGCAATTTGCACTTAATTTTGTTACTGACTTGATACAGTAAAGTAATAAACCTAGAAATCGAGCCACTCCCAGGTCAACCCCGAACCATGAGACTAGACGAAGCCGTAGAATTTGCCGAAAACCCAGAGCCGCGCTGTCCCTGCGTCCTCCTGCTGGACACCTCCGGCTCCATGCAAGGCGCACCCATAGATGCCTTGAATGAGGGGCTGGAAATTTTTAGGAATGACCTAATTAAAGACGAACTAGCTAAAAAGCGAGTAGAAGTCGCGATTATTTCATTTGACAATCATATCAAAGTCGTGCAAGACTTCGTGACCGCCGACCAGTTCGAGACGCCACTGCTGACAGCTCAAGGACAAACCCACATGGGCGCAGGCATTCAGCTAGCATTAGATACCATTGCCGCTCGCAAATCCGAATACCGCAACAACGGCATTACCTACTACCGCCCGTGGGTATTTATGATTACTGACGGCGAACCTCAAGGTGAATCAGACGATGTTGTGGAAATAGCAGCACAGCGGATTAAAGAGGAAGAAACTAACAAGCGCGTGGCATTTTTTGCAGTCGGAGTGGAAGGTGCTAATATCACCCGTCTGGCGCAAATTGTCGAGCGCACGCCTGTAAAATTGAGAGGATTAGACTTTAGAGAGATGTTCATCTGGCTGTCGGCTAGTATGCAGAGAGTTTCTCACTCAAAAATTGATGAACAAGTAGCACTGCCGCCACCTGGATGGGGAACTGTGTAGTCATTAGTTGGAAGTCATTGGTCATTAGTAAGTGACCAGCGGTAAGTGCGGTGTGCATGGAACCCTACATCATAAGTAAGGTGTTGTGTGCATCGCCATACCTAATTAGGGATAAATAAACCCGTCCTGAATTTGCATAGTTTTGAATTTACAAAGTTTTGAATTAAAGAGTTATTAATGGAGAATTCATCCTTCAATTGGCAAGTTGTAGCGGCATCGGTGATAGGTACCAGCCACGAAAAAAGATCGCAGCCTTGTCAAGATGCCCACTGCTGGCGTCTCTTGCCAAACGGTGTTTTAGCGGCAGCGGTTGCCGATGGTGCGGGTTCGGCAGCACTCGCAGAAATTGGGGCAAAAATTGCTGTGGAAGCGGTTGTTGAAACGATTTGCCAGCAACAGGAAAGGCTGCCTCAAAATGACGATGAATGGCAGGTATTCTTGACAGCATCACTGCAAGTTGCGCGGGCGCAGGTGGAAGCAGAAGCGGCAGTGCGGGAAGTGGCGCCGAGAGATTTAGCCTGCACTTTAATTGCGGTTGTTGCTACGCCGGAATTAATCGCCGTTGCTCAAATCGGCGACGGTGCGGCGGTAGCGGGTGATAGTGCAGGAAATGCGATCGCCCTGACTGTACCTCCCTGCGGCGAATACATCAACGAAACCATCTTTTTGATTTCGCCGAATGCTATAGAAACAGCGCAATTTAAGGTACTGCGGGAAAAACTCCGGCATTTAGCGGTTTTTTCCGACGGCTTGCAAATGCTAGCGCTCAAAATCCCGGAAGGCACGCCCCACGGGCCGTTTTTTGCGCCTTTGTTTCGGTTTTCGGGCGAGTGGAAAGAAGAGAAAGATGCGAAACAGCAGTTAGAGTCATTTTTGCGATCGCCTCGCGTTTCCGAACGCACCGATGATGACTTAACATTATTGTTAGCCACTTTTTCTAGCCCTGTCTAATCTGTTTAAATCCACTGATCAAGTGTGGTTACAAAATAATGATAGATCACCCAATTAGTGCAATATACTTGTTACGAGAAACCTTTGCTAAGATGGGATCTATATACGCTCCTCTGTTGATAATCAACTCTCCCACTTTGATAATTATGCTGCTGAATAATTTTGGTTTGGGTTCAGCAGCTATTCCTTTGAATATTATCTACTTGTTCGTGCTAATTCCCTTCTTGTCGGGAGCTATGATTTTCTACAGTTACCGAAGTTTGACAGGAAATCAAGTAACTGTGAGTGAGGCTTTTAATCAAGCAAACAGGAGATTGCTGCAACTCATCTTGGCTTATTTTATTCCTGTAGTTCTTATTTTAGCAGGGATTATAGGGATTATGTTGTTCCATTTGTTTTTGCCAGGCTGGCTTCTACTCATAATAGAAATTCCCGGATGTTATATATTATCTCGTTTAATGTTTTCATCTTACGTTACTGTCATTAATAACTTTTCTGTACAGGATAGTCTTAACAGCAGTTGGAAATTAACTCAAGGGCGCTGGTGGTTGTTATTTCGCTCGAATTTTCTCATATCTATTGTGGCTCTTGTGCCAGCAATATTGATTTCTGGACTAATCGGTTCAAGATTGGGAAATTCGCTAGCATCTCAGATGGTGAGTAACCTACTGGGATTCTTAGTCGTACCGTTGATGACTGTTTATATGGTTTTATTGTACAAGGAGCTGCGGGAATCGGCAGCAACTATTGAATAGGCATCTACTCAAATAAAGTCAAGGGCTGGCAGGATACCTGCCCCACAAAAATTTTGGTAGATGTCTAATGAGCGGTGAAAATTTGGTGCGGTTCTATAATAAAATCGAGGTGTCAACAATTCTGCTTTAGTTTGTACAGTAGGTCGTCGTTTGCAAGCACAAGAGATTAAGGATAAGCTCAACTCCCTAATTAGCGCAGCAGATCCAATAGATCCGAGTTTGGCGAGAAGATTGGATGAAATCAATCGCTGGGTGAAAGATGTTAAACCCGGTTCGCTAACGGCTAAAAAATTTGTGATGGCTTTTTTGCTGCAGCTTATCCGAGATTCTCAGGTTTGGCTGGCCGTTCAATCTCTACCTTCGGAAAGAGAACAGCAAGCCGCTTTTGAGTTAATGACTCCGGGGGAAAGGTATTGGTACAGCTATCTGTTTCCTAAATGGCTGAGTGAAAACGATCGCAAATTTTACATCTGGAAACAAAAACTCAAGGCCGGCAAATTCGATCCGGGAGATGATATCGTGATTCGTGCGATCGCAGCCCGAATTGTCGATCGCCAAGGCACTGTTTTGTATCGATATGTTGCAGATCTTTCTATGGCAACCGATTCGATCGTTAGCAGCCGCCAACAGCAGCCCCTCTGCATTCAAGTCACAACTCTTTCGGATGAATTCTCTGAACAAAAATATCAGAATTGGCAACAAACTCTTCAAGATTGGGGGATTGACAGAGGATTATTTTTAAGTTATGATAAAAACGATGCAAATTTCCTGAACCAGTTAGTTAATATAGCATTATATAATAGCGATAATTTGCCCGCCGGTCGTTACCTCAAGTTCCCGTAAATCAAGCAGATCTGCTGCTGAGAATAGTTCGACTGCTCCAAACTCCGTGAAAAAAAAAATTTGACTAACTCACATATTGCATAATTCTCGACAATGCCAAAAACCTAACCCCCAGCCTGCTTCTGGAAAAGGGAAAACAGACCAAGATTTTTCCTCCCCTTTTCTGTTTCCGGGAGGGGTCTGCCAGACGGTGGCAAGAGGTGCTTGATACGAAGGCTAAGCAATGGGAACATTTACCGCAGCAATCAATCGGGTGAAATAACTAGCAACTCGGCCTAAATTGAATTGAGACTTGATTTAATTGCGGTGAAATTGTTGGAAATAAAATTAAAATACATCAAAATCAAATACTATGACTGTACAAGGTACACACACCGTTGAAAATAACTTGCAAAAAGTCTGGGAAGAACTGGAAGCAGCCAGAAAAATGCAGGATGAATGGATGAATCACGGGGTAGATTTTGTAGATCTGTATGTGGAAGATGCGGGCGGTGATTGGTTGGAAAAGTGGGGTAAATGTGAAGAAGAATTAGAGCGAATTAAACATAAAAATGTAGATATTGAAGCAGTCAAAGCAGCGATCGACATTCCCAGCTTTCAGCAGACAAAACTGCTGGAAATCGCCTTAAATTGCCGTTACTCTACCAGCTATTACTCCGATCGCCCCGAGGAGTCTCCCGCTTGGCAAGAGGTTAAGTACAAACGGCTGTCACTCTTAGGGGGAGCGATTTTTGGTGCCGTTGTTACCGATTACCTCTACCGTGAACATCCAGAACTCGACCCAGATGCTATCTCAACCTTAAAAGCTCGTTTAGCAGACTCAAAAAAAACTGCGGAATTCACACAAAACTTGAAATTAAACGAACTTAGTTGGCTAGTACGGAACGGGAAAGAAACAGACAAAAGCGAGTACACTAGATCTTTTTCAGAAAGTTTTGAGGCTTTGTTTGCCGCGATTTACTTGGAGTTCGATCGCGATTTTTCCAGTGGGGGAAACTGGCTGATTGAACACTTGATTGAACCAACGGTTAGCCAGCATCTGGATCTAACTGGGCGGCGACAAAGGGGACCCGAAAACGAGGTGAAGCGTCGGGAAATCCTGGGTGCGGATATTTTAGAGGCGATCGCGATCGACTATTTGTACAACCGCTTTCCCGAACGCAACGCCAGCCAGCTAACTCGCTGGAAAAATATGTTAGTGGCTAAAAAGATTTTTCCCAAAGACTTTAAGGCCAAATTAGGCAGCCATTACCTAGAGTTGGAGAGCAATTTCTCGCGTACCCGCGACTGGTTGGTGGATAACTTTATCAAAAGCGCAGTTGACGAACTGCTAGAGGAAAGCGAAACTCAACCAGAATATGTGATTGACAGTGCCAACCCTGACTCGCTGCCAGAATTAGTCAACCGAATTACCGACAAAAAGTGGAAAAATGAATTTGTGAGAGTTGTCAGCATTTTGCAACCTGCTGACGAACTTTTGCTGCTGATGCAACAAAAAATTGACAGCATGGCGGCTAAAGATGAAACCTTGCAGCAGTTGCTAATCTGGGCAAATCACAAGTCTCAGTTAGTGCAAAGGAATTTCAAACCAGTCGAAATTCGCGCTTTTTATGTTGCCTTAGTTTGCGTGCTCGATTTGGCTTTGACTCGCGTCCTCGATCCGAGTCTGAAGTTTGATAGATCGAAAGTTCGCAAGTTGCGGAATTGTTTGGCCAAGGCGGGAAAAAATGTAGAATTTGCAGATGTTAACGAGTCTCTGAAATTGGCTTTTGATAATGATGTGGCGGGTATTGTGGTTGGCATTTGGGCACTGGATATTGAACCAGAACTTAAACAACTGCTGGCACAATTTCAGACGGAGATGCCTGATTTGCAAAACTGGAAAAAGTGGCGCAAAGAGTGCGGTAGTTGTTGGCTGGCAAAATTCAAAACTGCGATGGGCTACAATGGAGACTTTCGCCCCCAACAGAAAACTCTGCTGAAACAGTATTACTATGCCCACAACTTGCTGGTGGAATGCCTCAACAGCGATAATTGTCAGGTGACACCGGCCGTCAGACAAAAAATTGAGGATAAAATGTTGTTATTGTCGGTGGATTTGAAGCTGGTTCACATTTAATTTTGATAGGGCACAGGGGCGGGATGCCCATCCCACTAAGGGATGGACGGGCAGGATGCCCATCCCACCAATGGAAACAGGGCTTACCCACTCCCACCCAGGATACCTGGTTTTTTACCGAATCTGCGGGCTGCAACACGTCTTTTGATGAAAAACCCGGTCTCTCCTCACCGGTGCCTAAGTCATAACAAAGGTAAGATTTAATGGGCAAGTCAAGTTTATTGAGTCATGGCTTCCAAATCCTGTATCCCATAACGGAATTCTATGCAGTTGCAGCGCCAATTTAGCGGACAACTGATTGCGATCGACACCAAAACTGCGATCGCCAGTGGGGGTGAAGGTCGCATCTACCCGATCGCCCAAGACTCGTCCCTTGTAGCCAAAATCTACCACAAACCGACAGACGAAGACGGCGACAAACTCACAGTCATGTTCAGTATGCCGCCGGATGCGCCGATCGCGGAACCGGGACACGCTTCCATTGCTTGGCCGATCGATTTGCTGCATACTGTGGGCGGGCGAGAAAAAATCGTTGGTTTTGTGATGCCGCGCGTCAACAAAGTGATGCCGGTACACACTTTCTACACTCCCAAAACCAGGCGCGAACAAAAACCGCTATTTAGCTATCTTTACCTCCACCGTACCGCCAGAAACCTCGCCTCGGCTGTAAATGCCCTCCACGTCAGGGGTTACGTCATCGGCGACGTAAACGAGTCGAACATTCTCGTCACGGATACGGCGTTGGTAACGCTGGTAGACACGGATTCGTTTCAAGTCCGCGATCCTTATACGGGTTACGTTTATCGGTGTCCCGTGGGGAAACCCGAGTTTACGCCGCCGGAGTTGCAAGGGCAGACTTTCCGCGATATCGATCGATCTCCAGAGCACGATTTGTTCGGTTTAGCGGTATTAATTTTTCAATTGCTGATGGAAGGTACGCATCCTTTTTCGGGAGTTTATCTCGGTAGCGATGAACCGCCGTCTTTGGAAGCGAGAATTCGATCGGGCCATTTCCCTACAGGTACGAAGCGGATTCCCTACCGCCCGATGCCTGCTGCGCCTCCTTTCGAGATGCTGCATCCGCGACTGCGGCAGATGTTTATCCGCTGTTTTGAGGAAGGACACGGCAATCCTTCGGCGCGCCCGGATGCGAAAACTTGGGTGAATGCAATTCGCGAAGCGGAAGATGCTTTAGTTACTTGCAGCAGAAACAGTCAGCATAAATACGGAAATCATCTCAGTCGGTGCCCTTGGTGCGATCGGGCAAAACTCCTCAAAGGTCGCGATCCGTTTCCTTCGCGACAAGCAGTCAGCAACGGATTGCACTTGCAGCCCGCGAAAATCAAGCGTAAAAAGCCCCAACCACCGCCCGTCGTGACCCAGCCCGCAGTGCGTCGGCAACAGCCCGCCACGGGGTTGCCACGCCCCATGGGCCAGTACGCAGTGCCGTTGCTGCCGATGCCGATGTCTTCTCGGAGTCGGACTCCTGCGCCTCGGGTTCCCGCGGGGAAGTTTGAGCGCATTTTTCAGGATGCTGCTTGGGGAGGTGTTTGGGGCAGTTTGTGTTTGGCGGCGATCGGGGGGATTTATTCGGTAATAGCTGAGGGCGGTGGCGCTATTTTGGGGGCGATTTTTGTTGGTACGATTTGGGGCTGTTTTTTTGGGATGATGTGGGGCGTTTTTACTTTGCCGCCGAACCAGATTTGGCGGAAGTGGGGGGGAGTTTTGGTGGGGGCGGCTTGGGGGGCTTTTTTGTTGGCGGCGATCGGCGGTGCGGTGTTTGGCGCGATTAATAGCACTCCGGGGATCGGGGAGAGGATTTTGGCTGGGGCGGGGGTTGGTGCTCTCTGGGGCTGTGTTTGGGCAACTTTTCAGCCTCCTCTGGCGCTGCCGGTGGGGAGGGTCTGGGGCCGGCGGGGAGGGTATTTGGGGGCGGTCTGGGGTTCGTTTGTGGGGACTCTGGCTGGTGTTTTGTTGGGATCTGGGCTGGTGGTTTGGCAGCAATACGGTGTCCAGATGCGGCCGGTGAATGAGTTTGCGGGTTTGCTGCTGGGTGTGGCGATCGTGGCGGCTGGTGTGGGTTCTGTTGGAGGTGTGCTTTCTGGGGGTGTGTTGGGTTTTTGCGGGTTCGCGCCGAAGTTGCCGATTTCGTTTCAGCCTTCGGGTGTAAGTGGTGGGACTTTGGGGGCGATTTGGGGCAGTTTTTTGGGGACTTTTGCGGGTGCGGTGTTGGGTGCGGGGGTGTCTGCGATGTTTCCGGCTGTTAGCGCTGGGGTGCCGGTGGAGTTGGGGCCTGTGGCGGGGGCGATCGTGGGGGCTGGTTTGGGGGCGATTTGGGGGGTGGTTTCGGGTACTGTTTGGGGGGCTTTAGGGAAGTGGTGAAGAAAGAAGCAACGATGTAAATTTGCCACTGCAGATATTTCTCTGCAACCTATTAGCCCAGCGCCTCAACAAAGCCTGCGAGTTCCAGCGTTTGACGTTTCGGCGCCGCACATCGAGCCGAACCTCTACTTGAATTTAACTTAGTCTTAACTTAAACTTAACCTGATTCCCTAGTAAATCCAGCGACTAACCGGAGTTACATTGAGTCAGCCTGCCACGCCTGGGAATGCGTGCGCGTGAACAGCCAGTTCTAGTAGGAGTACAGGCAATGAGTTCTATCTTTTTCAGCCCCAACGATTGGCAAACAGTCACCTTTAGGCTGACGGCTGCACTACTGGTAGGCTTCGCGATCGGCATGAACCGCCAGCAGCCAGGTAGACCAGCAGGTTTAAGAACCTTTATGATCGTGAGTCTAGGCGCAGCTATATTTGTAATGATTCCTTTGCAGATGGATGGCGACAGCACCTTTTCCTCTTCCAATGCTTTGAGCCGAACTATCCAAGGAGTTGCCACAGGGGTAGGCTTTCTGGGGGGCGGAATCATTCTGCAACAAACTCAATACCCAGTGGGTAAAGCTGAAGTAAAAGGATTAACTTCCGCCGCAACTATTTGGTTGGCTGCCGGATTAGGTGCAGCGGCAGGCTGCGGTTTGTGGGTGATGAGTTTGATAGGAACGCTGTTTGCACTCTTGGTTTTGAGTGGCGTCAAACGGCTTAAGAAATCTGCCTTGATTCGTGCTTATGCTACCAGCAAACCAAAAATACGAGTCAAAGGTGCAGCCTCAGCGCGAGATCGGCAGCCCGAATAACTAAACTTCCCTTTCAAAAAGTACAAGATATACTCAGCACGGTCACAGACAATGCTCAGTAGCTGAGTACCTTTTGCAGTTAATTGCTCTGGCTTGAAGCTCCGAAATTTTTAGGTTAAAAGAGAATCCAAATCTTGTTTATGGGTGATAGGAGCCTGAGTAATACCATTTTTTTAAAGATGTGCTAGAGATAAAGAATTTAGAATCCAACACAATCCTGTGAGAAAACCAATAACATGATTTGTTAAAGATGATCGGATTTCCTGAAGTTTTACACGGAGTTCGTCAAGATTACTAAAGACTAATAAAGCTAAAAATTCTTTGATGTATTCCCATACTCTTTCTGTTAGATTTACTTGACAGACAATGAGGATGTTGAAATAGTAAAATAATATTGTCTGGTAATTCAGATGTGCTTAAAAGATGACCGGGAGCATTATCGACTTGAATAATATGCAATTCATCGGGATATTGAAGCGACAATTGTTGCAAATATGCTTGAAAACCCACTCGCTCTAAAGGGGAAAACTTCCAAAAAAAACTTCTCTCAGTAGATGGGGATACGGCTCCATAAAGCCAAAATAATTTAAATTACCAGTGATGTTTTCCTACGGGTTTTACACCCCGCAGTGTTAGCCTTCGTCTCTGAATAGTATGCAGTCCTAATCGAGTTTCGTCACTACACCAAAACAGATACTTGTTTTAGTTTTTTACTCGGTCATAAGCCTTGTCCAGTAAAAGTTTGATTTGCTGAGACAGGCTATTTTTTAATTCATTGATGGCCGTTAGTTTTTGTTCACTACTCGCCCGGTATTGGGCTTTTTAATTTACTTTTTAACTTCCCTTTGACCGAGGATTATACAGCTAGATCAATACTAGGTATCTCTTTGATTGACCAGAGCCAGAGATGAACTTATTTATAACTGGAAAATCCTTCGGGGTTTCTCAATTATTTTTGTAACAAAGCCGCTACTTCAACTGAAAACTTTTTGGGTCTGCCAAAAATCTGCCGATTTTTTAACAAGTTTTCTATACCACCCTCTTTATATTGAAAGAACCAGCGATGAATTGTGGTTTCACTTTTACCCAAAACCGACGATACTTCTCGGACTGTTTCTACTTGTTTTGACTGAAATAAATAAAGTATTTGAATTTTATTATATGTTAAAATTATTTTTTGTTTCCGAATCTCTAGCAATACTTCTACAGATTCGGTAATCGTTATATGAGGACTGCAAGACATTTTAATGTTCTCCTTTACTTTTCATGTAAGTCTATCATAACTTCATAAAAATGGTATTAGTTGTCATTGCCAGCGACAGCGAAGCAATTGCAGTAGCTTAGGAATAGTTGTCATTGTCAGCGAGGAGCGAAGCAATCGCAGCAGCTTAGGAACGGGCATTTCGTGTTAATTCACTTAACCCAAAATGCCCTCCAACACCGCAATACTTACACTTTCAAAGACAAGGCATCGACATCAGATTGCACCCGAGAATTCAAGTTTGCCAAATCGAATTGCGAAAAGTCAGAAGCCGACAACTGATTCGGTTGAACACCTTGCAACACTGCCAGCGAGTTGCTACCCGCATTCACCAAAGTGCCAGTTCCTTGTTGGACAAAACTCAAATCCTCAAACTTCAAATCGTTGGCTAAGCCAATTTTGTCTTCACCGATATGGAAATCTAGGAAACTATCAAAACCGAAGTCGCGAGCCAAGACAAACGTATCGTGTCCCTTATTTCCGGCGAGGGTATCTTGGCCCATACCGCCAAACAGCAAGTCATCACCTTTGCCACCCTGGAGCATATCATCATTATCACCGCCGATCAAGATATCATCGCCGCCATTGCCGTCGATAATGTCCTTTCCTGCTAGTCCGACGAGAGTACCGTCTAGGTTGCTACCGTTAAGAAGACCGCCCTCTTGTGAGGCAATTTTTCCATTAGTAGGACTAGACAGTTTGTTGATGTCATACTCTAGCCGATACTTTGACCCACTGCCATTCATGATGTTGACAAAGTGAAAATTACCTTGTCCGAGCAGGGGTTCGCTACCCTTAGCGACATAACTGGTTGTACCGATGAAATCATCACCGCCTTCAAAGATACCATCCGCATCATAGACATCGAAACTCATACTGTTGCTAAAAGGGATGGTCTGAATGAACTCTCCATTCGGGAGGAAGGCACCATCACCAATTGTTGTGGTTCCTGTTAAGGGGTAAAGGGTAGCTGTGTCTCCCGTCCGCATTTCCTTGGCTCCGGGGCGTGTATTATTTGTGAATCCAGGAGCCTGCTGAAGTGAATTACCATAGCCAAAACCAAATTTGAAACCGTTGACATTCATATAAATGTCGTCGTCGCTTAATACGTCTGCACCGTTTTGAAGACTGGTGAGTTTGATATTGGTAGCTACGAATTGTGTCATGATAAGTTTCTCCTTTGAAATTAAGTAAAAGAATTGCGAGCTAATTTCGTCGCAGTAAAACCTCGGCCTGTCTACCGGGATGCGGTAGCGAGACTCGATTGCTGCACAAGCCTGGTGAGGCTAAGAGCTAGAAATCGTTGAAATTTTGCGGAGATTGCCAAGCGTTTTGCGAGCGAGAGTTAAACAATTAGCTATTAGTTTTTTGCTGTTTGTTATCGCTTGAGATGTGCGCTTTGGAACCTGATATATCTACATTAGATTGGGATTCTTGATGTGTCTGTACAGTAAAAGTATGGACTTGAGTTGCAAAAGTCAGGTCAGGCAAGCCAACCGTCTGAGTGATGGGCCCGGATAGCTTGGCCTGCAACGGCTTGGGGCGAAATGGGATGGCTCAGAACGATCGCCCGCGCATCGCTATTTCGGCTGAAATTATCAAAAAACATTTCTCGAATACCAAAAAGTATGGAAATGTCAGGTAAGGTATCTAAGTAGGTATACTGATACACACCATTGGTGTCAGCTTAATGTCAAACAGCAGTCTCGGACTACTGTTTGACGATTAGGCCTAGAGCCCCCCTAGCCCTCGTTAAGAAGGGGTGAACATGATTCGGATCGAAGTTCCCGCCACAATTCGGGGGATGCGAGGGGGATCTGGCCTCTGCGGTAAACCAAAGATAAAAAGGTTTTCAGGCTGGTTGTTGACACCAATGGGATACACGCAATATCATTCCCAGCCAGCGCAAAGTCCTGCGATCGCCTCGCTTCACTCGCTGACGCTGGCAATGGCACAGTTGAATTTATTCGTACCTACCTATTCAATGAAGCCTAGGTAAGCAACTATGGACTTAGATCGAGCCCTGGAAGTGGTAGATCGAGTCGTCTGCACTGCAACCGGTCGCCAATTGACGGATGTAGAGACGGCAATCTTCAAAGGGGCTTGGCACAACCAAACTTACGGACTAATTGCCGAAACCTACGGGTATTCCGAAAACTACCTGCAACGGGATGTCGGCCCGAAGTTCTGGAAATTTCTCAGCAAAGCCTTTGGTGAATCAGTCAGTAAAACTAACTTTCGGTCGGCTGTAGAACGCCAGCAGCGCAGCGATGATGCAGCAGGAAGGGCGGTAGAAGAGCAGGAATACAGGGGAGTAAGGCAACAGGAGAGCAAGGAGACAGAAGAGGCAGGATCGGCGGATCGAGCTGAGGTAGTAACTTCACCTGAAAATCTACGGGCTTTCCGCGCAGATTGGGGGGAAGTAGTGGATGTTTCGATGTTTTACGGTCGATCGCCCGAAATGGCGACGCTAACTGAATGGGTGGTGGGCGATCGCTGTCGGTTAGTCGCGATCTTAGGCATGGGCGGCATTGGCAAAACGGCACTGTCGGTAAAGTTAACTAACCAAGTTTTGATCGCGTCGAAATTGCAAGGAAAAAACGAATTTGAGTGCGTAATCTGGCGAAGTCTACGCAACGCTCCGCCCTTAGAAACTCTGCTCACCGATTTAATCTCGTTTTTGTCGAATCATCAAGACTCGCAGGTTAATATCAGCCGATTCGCGCATTATTTGCGTACCTGCCGCTGTCTGGTAATTTTAGACAATATGGAAACAATTTTGCAGTCGGGCGATCGCGCCGGACAATGGCGTTCGGGCTACGGAGATTACGGCGAATTGCTGCGGATTGCCGGCGAATGTTCTCATCAGAGTTGTTTGATGCTTACCAGTCGGGAGAAACCCGCTGAGGTGGCTGCTGCTGAAGGCATGGGTTTAAAAGTGCGATCGCTCCAATTACAAGGTTCGCCACAAGCAGCCCAAGCGATTTTTCAAGCCAAAAGACTGACAGGAACGCCAGAACAAAAGCAGCTTTTGGGGGATCGCTACGGCAACAGTCCTCTAGCACTGAAAATTGTTGCGACTTCGATTCAAGACATCTTTGACGGCAATATTGCAGAATTTCTCCAAGAAGACACCATTATTTTCAACGGGATTCGCCGCCTGCTAGACCAACAGTTCGATCGCTTAACGCCGTTAGAAAAGTCGATTATGTACTGGTTGGCAATTAACCGCGAATGGACAGCGGTTTCAGAACTGAGCCAAGACATTGTACCTCCGACTTCTAGAGGAAATCTGCTGGAGTCTTTGGAGTCGTTGACTTGGCGATCGCTGCTAGAGAAACAGTCGGGCAAATATACGCAGCAACCTGTAGTGATGGAGTACGTGACGGACAAATTAATTGAGCAAGTAAGTGCAGAGATTGTCACTTCAAATCAACCGTCTATTCTGGTTTTTCAAAGTTATGCGCTAATCAAAAGCACCGTCAAAGATTACGTCCGAAACACTCAAGTCCGGCTGATTTTACAGCCGATTGCCGACCAATTCGGGAAAACCTTTGGGGCAAAAAGTGCGATCGAACAACAGCTCATGAGTATTCTGGCAATGCTCAGAAGTTCAGCAGCGCAATTTTCCGGCTACGGCTGCGGCAACCTAATTAACCTCTGCTGTCACCTGAAAATTGATTTAACCGGCTATGACTTTTCTCGCCTTACAATTCGCCAAGCCGATCTCCGAGAAGTCAATTTGCACCGCGTCAATTTTGCCCGCGCCAATCTAGTTCAGTCGGTTTTTACTCAAACCTGCGCTGCCATCTTGTCGCTAGACTTTAGCCCGAATGGAGAGCTGCTGGCAACCGGAGATGCCAACGGCGAGGTGTGTTTTTGGCAAACGGACGGTCAACCTCTCTGGCTCTGTAGAGGACACACGAGTTGGGTGAGAGCCGTTCACTTCAGTCCAGACGGACTCACCCTCGCCAGCAGCTCTTTTGACCAAACGGTGAGGCTCTGGGATACCCGCACGGGGAAGTGTCTCCACACTTTGCAAGGTCATAGCAATTTGGTCTGTTCCGTGGCCTGGAGTCCCGACGGACAAACCCTAGCCAGCGGCAGCGGCGACCAAACCGCGAAACTGTGGGATGCCCGCACGGGTCAATGTCTCAACACCTTCCAGGGACATACCGATTGGGTGTGGGCGGTGGCATGGAGTCCCGACGGACAAACCTTAGCCAGCGGCAGCGGCGACCAAACCGCGAAACAGTGGAATGCCCGGACAGGTGAATGTCTCAAAACCTTGGAGGGACATACAAATTTGGTCTATTCAGTCAGCTACAGCGGGGACGGGCAAACTCTGGCCACTGCCGGTTACGACCAAACTGCCAAACTGTGGGATACCGACACGGGTGAATGTCTCAACACCTTGCAGGGTCACGCCAGCCGCATCAATTCAGCGGTATGGAGCCGTGTTGCGCAAACCCTGGCCACCGCCAGTAGCGACCAAACCGTCAAACTGTGGGACGCCCGCACCGGCCAATGCCTGAAAACTTTGCGCGGGCATACGGGTCAGCTATGGGCTGTGGGTTGGCATCCCGACGGACAAATCCTTGCCACTGGCGGTGACGATCAAACGGTGAAACTGTGGAAGTGGGACACTGGTGAATGCCTCAAAACTTTCGTCGGTTACTCGAATCCGATTTGGTCGGTGGCCTGGAATCCCAACGGGCAAACCCTTGCCAGCGGGAGTACCGAGCCGGCCGTCAGGCTGTGGGATGCCAGCACGGGCGAGTGCAGCACAATCATGCGAGAACATCAGGGTTTGCTCGGTGCACTGGCCTGGAGTCCTGACGGGCAAATTCTTGCCAGTGGCGGCAGTGACGGAACAGTCAGCTTGGGGGACGGCAACACCGGGCTGTGTCTCAAAAACTGGCTAGCTCATGGGGCTTGGGTTTGGGCGGTAACGTGGAGCCCGGACGGGCAAATCTTTGCTACTGGTTCTCAAGACGAAACTGTGAAAATTTGGGATGCGCGTACGACCGAGTGTCTCAAAACTTTGGAAGATGGAGTTAATTGGGTTTGGTCGGCAGCATGGAGTCCGGACGGGCAAATCCTTGCTATTGGCAGCGCGGATCACACGATCGGGCTGTGGGATGTCGGTACGTGGGAATGTGCGAACATTTTGGAGGGACACGCTAGCTGGGTTGGTGGCGTGGCATGGAGTCCCGACGGTCAAATCCTCGCTAGCAGCAGCAGCGATCGAACGGTGCGGCTGTGGGATACTCGTACCTGGCAATGTCTTCACATCCTGGAGGAGCATACGAATTGGGTGTGGGCGGTGGCATGGAGTCCCGACGGGCAAATTCTTGCCAGCGGCTCTCAAGATGAAACTGTGAAACTGTGGGATGTTCGCACTGGAAAGTGTTTGAAAACTCTGGGGCAGCACGCCAGTTGGGTACGGGGAGTAACGTGGAGTCCCGATGGGCAAATCCTTGCCAGTTGCAGTGCGGATGAAACTATTAAACTGTGGGATTTGCAGACGGGCGAGTGTTTGAAAACGCTTCGGGGCGATCGGCCTTATGAAGGCATGAATATTACCGAAGTAACGGGAATAACGGAGGCACAGAAAGCTACGCTTGAGGCGTTAGGTGCGGTGGCAAAAAATCATTCTGAAGCTTTCGGAATTTGATATGATTTCATATTTTCACTTGAGATGACAGTGACAATTCGGCTTTTCAATCAAAGACTCAACCAAAGCATTCAAAGCAACCGCCGCCAACAAACCGCCGCCAAAAGTTCCCACAGTTGTAATATAATCAACGCCCGATCGCACTAACCGCCGTTTCGCCACCGGAGAATGACTAAAACCGATTGGCATACCAATTACCAAAGCAGGTTGCAGTTCCCCGTTCTCGATCGCCTCGCAAACCGCCATCAGCACAGACGGCGCATATCCGATCGCCAATATACATCCTTTTTCCAGTTTCAACAACTTTTCAAACCACTCACCCTGCTGCCAGAATTCCTGTTCCGCTTCCGCCGCAGCATTGATGTGCGGATCGTCAATTAAAGTTTCAATACTTGTTCCCAAATGCGCCAATCTTGTCCGATCCAAAGCTGCAAAAACAGGCGGCACATCAGCCACAATTTGACACTGATTTTTCAAAGCTTCCCGCGCCGATTTAATCGCCGTTGCGCTCAACTTCACAAACGGCAGCAGCGAACAATCACCGCAGGCTAACACCAGTTTAGAAAGCAAGTCTACCTCTATTTCCGAGCGATCGGCCAAATCCGGCAACAAATGCTGCAACGACTCCCCAAAATCCTCCGGGTGAGTGTGCGCCCCCGCATCCCAACCCTCCCAAAATTGTTCCAACTCATCCAACCCCCCCTCACTTTCCGCCTGCAACAGCCTTAATTGCGCCAGGGCGTCCGCTTGCACCGCTTGACAGGAAATATCCCGTCCCAGCAATCCTTCCAGCGCCGAAGCCGTTTCTCTGAGGCGAACAATTTGCTGAATAACCGACAGATATTGCCGTTGCAGAGTGGCCATCAGCGCGTCAGGCGAAGCATCCGCGTCAGTTTCTAACAGTTTGCGGATGTGAGACAGTTGAAAGCCTTGCTGCTTGAGTGCGACTATTCTTTGCAGTCTTTGCACATCGCTGCGGGTATACAATCTATAGTTAGAGGTCGATCGCACGGCCGGAGATAGCAGCCCCAAAGCGTGATAATGTCGCACCATCCGAGGGGTAATTGTGCCTTTTACCGCTTCTGTAAGTTGTTTGATTGTCAGGTATTCTTGTTGCATTGGTTGAGAGTGATTAAGACTCGGCGGTTGGAAACCGCGTCTACACACACGAAACCTGCCTTCGCAGGTTGACAGAATCATGTATCCCAGTCCGCGGAGGCGGACTTTGTTTGTGTAGCCGCGGTTTCTAACCGCCGGGGCCTCCGTTTATTTGTGTGCCCGCAAACTCTACGGTTTCTAACCGCCGGGGCCTCCGTTTATTGGTGTGCCCGCAAACTCTACGGTTTCTACCCGCCAGGGCCTCCGTTTGTTTGTGTGCCCGCAAACTCTACGGGTTCTAACCGCCAGGGCCTCCGTTTGTTTGCGTAGTTATTGATGAGTTTTGTAACTTTGTTGGGTTTTACTCTTGACATTAACATTAATGTCAAGGTTTAGGCTACAGAAGTCATTCTACCAAATCAAGCTTTACAAATGACTTCTAATTCTTTGTCAATTTCTCGCATCTCCCAGTTAGCAGAAGAACATCCCGACGCTTTAACAGCCGCCCTGTGCGGAATTCTAGTAATCTTGGGTTCGCTAGCCCTGCAATTCGGCTGGCTGGGTTTAGCCGTATTCATCTTACCCGCGGCTTATGTTATCGGCGGCTATTCCAGCACCCGCGAAGGCTTAACTACCCTTTTTCAAGAACGCGAATTAGATGTAGATTTGTTAATGATTGTCGCTGCTTTGGGCGCGGCCGGTTTGGGGCTGTGGCGGCAAGAATATCATTTAATTGTTGACGGTGCGGTGTTGATTTTAATCTTTGCAATTAGCGGCGCGCTTGAAGGTTATGCTATGCAGCGGACTGAACGCAGCATCCGCAGTTTGATGAGTTTGACTGCGGATACTGCTAGGGTGGTAATGTACGGCGGGGAACGGTTCGTTGCGATCGACAAATTGGAAATTGGCGATTACATTTTAGTCAAGCCCGGAGAAATTATCCCCACAGATGCGATAATTATTGAAGGCTACAGCGCGATCGACCAAGCATCGATTACCGGCGAATCGATGCCCGTGGAAAAAACCAGGGGCGATGAAGTCTATGCAGGTACAATTAACGGTGTCGGCGCGCTGAAACTCGAAGTTCATAAAACTCCAGAAAGCAGCTTGATTCAGCGAGTGATTCGGCTGGTTCAAGAAGCGCAAACAGCAGCGCCGCCTTCTCAAATGTTTGTGGAAAAATTCGAGCGCGGTTATGCCAAATTAATTGTCGGTGTAGGCTTGCTTCTCGCAACTTTGCCGCCCTTTGTTGTGGGCTGGAATTGGGAAGAGACAATCTATCGGGCGCTGATTTTCCTAGTAGTCGCATCCCCCTGCGCGCTGATGGCTTCGATTATGCCGGCGCTGCTTTCGGGAATTGCTAATGGGGCGAGACAGGGGATTTTGTTTAAAAGTGGCGCGCAATTGGAGATGATGGGTAAAGTCAGGGCGATCGCCTTTGACAAAACCGGAACTCTCACCACGGGAAAACCTGAAGTTATCCAAATTGTACCAGCAGCCGGATATACTGAAACAGAAGTTCTGCAATTGGCTGCAGCCCTCGAAGCTCATTCCGAACACGCGATCGCCTCTGCAATTGTCAGCGCCGCCCAGCAGCAACAGTTACCATCGTCAACCGCTACCGATGTACAAGCAAAAATCGGTCAAGGAATTATCGGCAAAATCAACAATCAAATCATTGCTATTGGTAAAGCCAACTTTGTCCAAGCAACTTCCGAATTGAGTCAAATCAGCCAGCAGTTGCAAGCCGAAGGTAAAACCGTTGTTTGGGTGGCAAAAGGCGAGCAGCTTTTAGGAATCATTGCAGTAGCAGATACCATCCGCCCCGAAGCAGGAGCAACGGTAAAACGCTTGCAAAAATTAGGCGTAGAACATATAATTATGCTAACCGGCGACAACGAGCAAACAGCTCAACACATCGCCCGTCAATTAGGCATCAATGAAGTGTACGCCGAACTTTTGCCAGAAGACAAAGTGCAGGCAATTAAACAACTGCAAACCCAGTATCAAACTGTAGCAATGGTGGGAGACGGCATCAACGACGCCCCTGCCCTCGCTCAAGCTTCCGTGGGTATTGCGATGGGGATTTCCGGCAGCGATGTTGCTTTAGAAACTGCTGATATCGTATTAATGGCTGATAAGTTAGAGCAACTAGCTAAAGCAATTATTTTGGGTCGCCGCGCTCAAAATGTTGTCAAACAAAACATTGTTTTTGCACTCAGTTGCATTGTGCTGTTATTGGCAGCTAATTTTTTTGGAAATATCACCATGCCTTTTGGCGTCATCGGTCACGAAGGCTCTACAGTAATAGTAACCTTAAGCGGTTTGCGTCTCCTGAGAAATTAGACACCAAAAACAGCTAAAATCGAAGCAGAGCAAAAGAGAAATACGTTCCCAGGCAGAGAGAGCCTGGGAACCAGAGTCTTATCTGCGTTCACCTGCGTTAATCAGCCTTCATCTGCAGTTAAAAATTCAAAAAAATATTAAGAAAAACTACAATTTGTGTTTGGGTCACTCAAAATACGCTAGCGTCAAAAGTATTGAATCATACCAAAATCTGAAATTGCTCGAAACTGCAATAAAAATTAACCTAGAAAAAGTCTAGAAAATGGTATAGAACAGATTGCACCAAGAGCAATGGAAAACAAGTTTTCTGTTGGAGGCAATATGAACGAAAAAGTCCTTGGGGCCACGCGGAACGTTGCAATTGTTGGCCCTTATTTAAGCGGTAAAACCGCACTGCTGGAAAGTTTGCTGTCGGTGACAGGGACAATTACCCGCAAAGGAAATGTTAAAGAGGGCAACACAATAGGTGATAGTTCGCCGGAAGCGCGCGATCGCCAAATGAGCGTAGAAGTAAACGCCGCCACCGCTGAATATGAAGGCGTCCGCTTCACATTTCTCGACTGTCCGGGCTCGGTAGAATTTGTCCAAGAAACTTACAATGCGCTGATTGGTGTGGATGCGGCGATAATTGTTTGCGAACCAGTTGCCGATCGCACTTTAACCCTCGCACCCCTGTTTAAATTCCTCGATGATTGGGAAATTCCCCACTTAGTTTTCATCAACAAGATCGATCGTGCTTACACAGACGAAACTACTTGCGGCACCAACTTCACCGAGGTGATCGACGCGCTCAAATCCGTTTCCAGTAGACCGATCGTACCTCACCAATATCCGATCGGCAAAAACGAACAAATCATCGGTTTTATTGACTTAGTAACCGAACAAGCTTACCACTACCATCCGGGCGCCGCCGCAGATCCCGTCCCGCTTCCAGAACACCTCAAAGCACAAGAAAGCGCAGCGCGGCAGCAAATGCTCGAAGAATTGGCGAATTTTGACGACCATTTACTCGAAGAATTGCTCGAAGAAATCAATCCCGACGCCGAAGAAATTACCCGCGATTTAAAGATGGAATTAGGCGCAGATTTAATTGTGCCAGTATTCATCGGCATGGCAGAACAAGATTTCGGCGTGCGGCCTCTGCTGGAAGCTTTGCTGAGGGAAGCGCCGACACCCGAAACTACAGCCGATCGCCGCGGCATTATACAAAGTGAAAACAAAGTTCTGGCTCAAATCCTCAAAACCTATTACACGCCGCAGGGAGGTAAACTATCGTTAGTGAGAATGTGGCGGGGGACGCTGGCAGACGGAGCAATTTTGAACGGCGTTCGAGTTAACGGTTTGTATCGCTTGACCGGCCAGCAAACGCAAAGTTTGCAGTCTGTCAGCGCGGGGGAAATTGTGGCTGTGGGAAGGCTAGAAGGCGTGAAAACAGGCGATACGCTGGCGCTAGACCGATCGGAAGAATTGCCAAAAGCCGAAATCATCCCGCCTGTCTACGCACTGGCGATCGTCCCAGAAAAGCGCAACGATGAAGTTAAGCTGAGTTCCGCTTTAGCTAAATTGTTAGAAGAAGACCCATCTTTAGTCTGGGAACAGCACGGCGACACTCACGAAATTATACTTTGGGGTCAAGGCGAAATCCACCTGAAAGTAGCCTTAGACAGGTTGCGCCGCAAATATAATTTGCCGATGGCGACTCACTTACCCCAAGTGCCATACAAAGAAACCATCCGCAAACCAGCATCTTCCATCCACGGGCGCTACAAACACCAAAGCGGCGGACACGGACAGTTTGGCGACGTGTACCTCGACATTCAACCGCAGCCCCGCGGAGAAGGTTTCACCTTTAGCGACAAAATAGTCGGCGGCGTCGTCCCAAAACAGTACATTCCCGGCGTGGAAGTGGGAGTGCGCGAGTATTTGGATCGCGGCCCTCTGGGTTTCCCGGTGGTAGACGTAGCGGTGACGCTGACGAACGGTTCCTACCATTCCGTTGACAGTTCCGAACAAGCTTTCAAGCAAGCGGCGCGTTTGGCGATGCAGGAGGGAATGGCCAAGTGCGAACCTGCATTGCTGGAGCCGATCGCCAAAGTTGAAATTTGCGCTCCGAACGAGTGTACATCAAAGGTGTTGCAGTTGGTCAGCGGACACCGCGGCCAAATTCTCGGCTACGAAGGTAAAAAAGACTGGAAGGGATGGGATGCAGTTTCTGCTTATTTGCCGATCGCAGAAATGCAGAATTTGATCGTAGAATTGCGCTCCCAGACAATGGGAGTAGGATTTTTTAATTGGGAGTTCGATCGATTGCAAGAAGTGCCGGAACCTTTAGCTAAGCGGGTTTTGCTAACGACTGCCGGCAATGGAAACGGTAACGGTAAAAGTTAGTTAGGGCTTGCTGAAAATAAGCGAAAAGCTGACTGTACAAGGCTGATAGAAGTCTTACAAGGGCAAAGAGGACACGA